>JALOOE010000334.1 GCA_025454565.1 Anaerolineae bacterium | reverse complement strand
GGGCCGCTGGACGATCTTCACGATCCACGGCATCGACGACGGGCATCTGCCGCTGTCCGAAGTTGCCTTTCGAGAGCTGTGCGGCTTCCTGGCGCGCCAGCGGACGCGCATCTGGACGGCGCCCGTGGTGGAAGTGGCGAAGCGGATCGCGACCTGGAGAGAGTCACTCACCACGAAGCTACGATGACGGAAGCTCGCTCGTCTTGCTGACCAGGTGGTGAACCGGAGGACACCATGCGGTTGGGCGCTCCCATCTTTGATACCTATGCCGATCCCGACGCCTGGGTAGCCGCGGTGCAGCGCCGCGGCTACCGGGCGGCCTATTGCCCGGTCAAGCCCGACGCAGATGCAACGTCGATCCGGGCCTATGCCGAGGCCGCCGAACGCGCCGATATCGTGATCGCCGAGTGCGGCGCATGGAGCAATCCGCTGAGCGCCGATGAAGGGACGCGACGGGCAGCCATCGCCAGGTGTCAGAATATGCTCGCGCTGGCCGACGCCATCGGCGCGCGCTGCTGCGTCAACATCGCCGGCTCGCGCGGC
The DNA here is from genome assembly GCA_025454565.1 of Anaerolineae bacterium. Classification (GTDB taxonomy): domain Bacteria; phylum Chloroflexota; class Anaerolineae; order CG2-30-64-16; family CG2-30-64-16; genus JALOOE01. The sequence goes on along the minus strand of JALOOE010000334.1, from coordinate 3,744 downwards.
GCGAAGTGGGACGGTCCTCATGCAGCAGACCTGACGCCGGCGACGTTTGACCTGATCGTGCAGACCGTGCGCGAGATCATCGATGCGGTGCAGCCGAAACGGACGTTCTACACGTTGGAGACGATGCCGTGGATGTATCCGGATTCGGCCGACAGCTATCTGGAACTGATCCGAGCCATCGACCGAGAGCGGTTCGCCGTGCATCTCGACGTAGTCAACCTGATTTGCAGCCCGCAGCGCTTCTTCGGCAACGCCGCCCTGATCCAAGATTGCGTGGCGAAGCTCGGTCCACAGATCAAGAGCTGCCACGCCAAAGACATCGCCCTGGCGGACCGGCTGACGGTCCACCTGGATGAGGTGCGCCCGGGGCTGGGGGGTCTGGATTATCGCACGCTGTTGCTTGAGCTGAACGGGCTGGACCCCGACCTTCCGCTGATGCTGGAGCACCTGCCGACCGAGCAGGAATACGGTGAAGCCGCGGGATTTGTGCGGACGGTGGCGCGGGAGGTTGGGGTGGAGTTGTAGAGGTTAGGTGGCTCGGTCGGAGACCGGCCACAGCCGGAGGCAGACCGGCCACCGCCGAAAGGAAAAGCATGGAAGCCTACGAAGCTATTTTGACCCGACGAAGCGTCCGGGCCTACACCGACCAGCCGGTATCTGACGAGATGATCCAGAAGCTGCTCGTCGCGGCGATGAGCGCGCCATCGGCGGGCAACGGGCAACCCTGGCACTTCGTCGTGATCACCGAGCGCGCCGTGCTCGACGCCCTTGCCGACCTGCTCCCGTTCGGCAAAATGCTGAAACAAGCGCCGCTCGCGATCGCGGTGTGCGGCGAGACCAGAGGCCAGCCCTTCGACGGCTACTGGGTGCAGGACTGCTCGGCCGCGACAGAGAACCTGCTGCTGGCGGCGCATGCGCTGGGACTGGGCGGGGTCTGGCTGGGCGTATATCCGAGGGAAGAGCGGGTGGCGAGCGTGCGGAACATCCTTGGCATGCCCACCGAGGTCACCCCGCTGTGCGTGATTTCCATCGGTCATTCCGCCGAGCCAGGCGGCTCCGTCGATAGGTATCGCGCAGAGCGGGTGCACAGGGATCGGTGGTGACAAGAAAGGCAGGAGTCAGAATGCAGAAGTCAGAACGGGGACATCCGTTCTGGCTTCCATGGTTCACACCTCTGTGTGTCAACGCTGGCTTTGTTCAGTCGAGCCATGAGACTTCATGATAAATGCGGCGCAGCGGGATTTCACAGCCGATGGAATCGAACCGGGCAAGGGCATCGAGATCATCGAACGCCTCGATCGTCCAGCGATCATCCGCGGTGCGGCGATAGCACTCGACGCGCGCCCGCTCCGACTCAATGAGCACATACTCCTGCAGGCTGGGGAGCTGCTTGTACAAATCGAACTTGGCTCCACGATCATAGTCGCGAGTTGAGTCGGAAAGGACTTCGATGATCAGAAGCGGGTTGGTCACGGTGTCTTTGCGTCGCTCAAGAAGCTGGATCTTGCCACAGATCACCATGACGTCGGGATAGGTGTACAAGCCGCTCTGCTGAATGAACAGACGATTGTCGCTGTTGAGGACACGACACCCTTTGGAGCCCAGAATTGGACTCAATTCGATGGCAAGTTCCAACGCAATGCCATTATGATCCAGCGTTCCACCGGCCAGCGCGAAGATCTCACCGCGAAAGAATTCGCTCTTATACTCGGCAACCGTTTCCATCGCCAAATACTCTTCGGCTGTGAACTGACTCTTCTTCCGTCGAAGCATGGCTCCCTCCATACAAGGATCATTATAGACATCCGGAGGCAAAGTGGCAAGTCGCAATTCTGATCGACCGAACATCCTTTTCATCCTTACCGACGACCAGGGGGCCTGGGCGCTGGGGTGTGCAGGGAACAGCGAAATCCGCACGCCTAACCTGGATCGCCTGGCGGCAACCGGTATCCGCTTCGAGAACTTCTTCTGCGTCTCGCCGGTCTGCTCGCCGGCGCGCGCGTCGATCTTGACGGGGCGCATCCCCTCTCAGCACGGCGTCCTGGACTGGCTGCGCGGCGGAAACACGACGAGCGAGGGCGCGCTGATCGAGTATCTGGCCGGCCAACCCGGCTATACCGAGGCGCTGGCCGAAGCGGGCTACACCTGCGGGATCAGCGGCAAGTGGCACCTGGGCAACTCGCATCAACCCCAGAAGGGCTTCACCTTCTGGGAGGTGCATGCGACCGGCGGCGGCCCATACTACGGCGCACCGATGCTGCACGATGGCGCACCTTACCGGGAGCCCGTCTACGTCACCGACAAGATCACCGAGAATGCGTTGCGCTTCCTGGCGCAGCAGGTTGACACCGAGGCGCCCTTCTACCTGGGGGTCCACTACACCGCGCCGCACAGCCCATGGGATCGGGACAACCACCCCAAGGAGCTGTATGATGCCTACTTCGGGGAATGCGCTTTCGATTCGACGCCGCAGCTGCCGATGCACCCCTGGCAGATCAGCAGCGCACCGTACGGCCGCGATGAGGCGACCCGGCGCGCCATCCTCAGCGGCTACTTCGCAGCGGTCACGGCCATGGATGCCGGCGTCGGCCGGCTGATCGATTGGCTGGAGGCGAACGGGCTGCGCGAGGACACGCTGATCATCTTCAGCGGCGACAATGGCATGAATATGGGGCATCATGGCATCTATGGCAAGGGCAACGGCACCTTCCCCATGAACCTGTTCGACACGTCGGTCAAGGTGCCCGTGCTGATCTCGCGCCCCGGCGCGGCGCCGCAGGGCGTCGTAAACGACGATCTGTTGAGTCATTACGACGTGCTGCCCACGCTCCTGGAGTATCTGGGCCTGCCCAATCCCCAGGCACAGACGCTCCCCGGCCGCAGCTTCGCGCCGCTGTTGCGCGGCGAAAGCCTCTTGGGACGCGAGCATGTGATCGTCTTCGACGAATACGGCCCTGTACGCATGATTCGCAGCCGAGACTGGAAGTACATCCATCGTTATCCCTATGGCCCACACGAGTTCTACGACCTGACGAACGATCCCGATGAGGCGCACAATCTGATCGACAGCGCCGAGCATCAGGCGCGCATCGCCGAGATGAAGGGCGCGCTGGACGCGTGGTTCCTGCGCTATGTCGATCCAGCCGTCGATGGCACGCGCGAGCCAGTGACCGGCAAGGGTCAGACGGGTTGGGCCGGGCCTGCCGGCCGTGGCAAGAAGGTCTTTGCGGATGACTGGCGCTACCTGTCCGAGGTGCTGAAGGACGAGGAGGGCGCTCAGAAGATGGGACCGGCCTTCATATGACCTTGCCCAGGCCATGATGCAACAGCGAAGCGGACGCAACACCGGGACGCGCGCGCTCTGGGCGCTGATTCTGGTCGGAATCATCTCAACGCGGTGGACATGTTGTTCTACGAGCGCGGGGCGTTCCGCCGGCTCACCTCCGGATGGGCCGGCATCGGCTGGCTGGCGCTGAACCTGCTCGTGCTTTTCGTCGGCTGGCTGGTGATCGTGAGCGGCGCGATACGCTTCGCCGGCAGAGCATCCTGAAGCAATGAGGCGGCTATCCCACCATCCGATCCAAGGCGGATAGAAAATCCTCTTGGCTGACCGGCTTCTGCAGGAAGGCGTCGGCGCCCAGGCCGAGCGCAAGCGCCTCCTGCGGCAGCACGGTGCAGATGATCACCGCACTGTCCACTGTCTCCGGCTGCTGCCGGAGCTGCGCCAACAGCTCCCAGCCGTCA
>JALOOE010000333.1 GCA_025454565.1 Anaerolineae bacterium | reverse complement strand
TGACGGTCGAGGGGCAGAAGATCGGCAAATCGCTCGGCAACGCGGTAGATCCGGTCGTGGAGGCGCAGGTCTACGGCTCAGACGCACTGCGCTACTTCCTGCTGCGCCACACGCCGGCCGCCGAAGACAGCGATTTCTCGCGTGCCCGATTGGCGCTGGCCTACAACTCGGAGTTGGCCGACCAACTCGGTAACCTGCTCAGCCGCACGGTGAGCATGGTGACGAAGTACACCGGCGGCATTGTGCCCGCGCCGGACGCGCCGGACGATGCCGCCCGCCGCCTGGCAGAGTTAGCCGACGGGTTGAGCGCGCGCGTGCAGGCAGCGGTGGAACGCCTGGCGCTTCACGAAGCGCTGGCGGCCATCTGGGAGGTGATGGACGCTGGCGAAGGCGGCGGCTGCCGGCGATGTCGGGGCCGGCGCGCGGCTGGCGACCGCGCTCTACACGCTGATCGAGACGCTGCGGCTGGCGGCTGTTTTTTGCGAGCCGTTCATCCCGGTCGCGGCAGGGCAGATCGTGGCGCAGTTGGGGCTGCCGGAGGACGAACGCAGCCGCTCCCACCGGTGGGGCGGTTATGCGCCGGGCGGGCGCGTACAGCTCGGCCCGGCGCTTTTCCCGAAGAAATAGCCTGCCGCAGGGGCTTCGGGATATGCACTCCCGAAGCCCCTGCGCTTCACGGCAGGATTCCGCGCGCCTTGAAGGCTGTCGAAACCTTCTTTGCTGCCTGTTGTCCGTATAACCGCAGTGCCGCATCCACGGTGGCTTGTGCCGCGGCGGGCATCGTGGTGTCGGGCGCAAAGGCGAACTGAGCTTCGAGGATGACTGTGTCTGCCTTCTGGCTGCCCAGTGCCGCGCGAATGTCCCACAGTGCGCGCGACCAGATCTGGCCATCATGATGCACGCTGCCGTTCAGGTCAGCGGGGTAATGTAGATCGGTGTCAACCCGCCGGAGACAATGCGGCGTTTTCGAGGTGTAAGACACGGCATCCCAGTCGGCCACACAGGCCGGATCGGGCGTCGGCGCGAGGATGTTGCTGACGGTCACGGCCCAATAATCGCCGAACCCTTCTCCAATCGAGCCGGCTTCCACCGAAGTGCCGTAGCCGAACGGCGTCATCTGTGCATCCATCATCGCATGGCCGTACTCATGGAGGATCACCTCGGCGTCTTCGGCGTCGTCCACACCGCCCTTGCCGAAGCGCAGGACATCGTGCTTATCCCATGAATAGGAGTTGTCGATGCCGATCTGGTTGATACGGACATCCTGCGATTCCATGTTGATCGGCCGCAGCGTTGATCCGAAGCCCAGGCTTTGGATGTACTTCTGAGCTTCGGTCACCCAGTAGTACGCCATCACCTGCTCGAACTGATCGTCGTGGCGGTTGTAGAGGAACGAATTGTCCGGTGAGTAGGCTGGCGCACCGGTTTCGCTGCGGATATTCGCCCATTTGCCCCGCAGGTAGCCGCTGCCGTCGAGATCGGTCAGCGTTACGGTGCGATACGCCGGCTGCAAGGCGGCATAATCCGCATCTTTCTGATCGGTGAGGCTTTGATCCTGCAAAGCCGCCACCGGATTAGGCAGGAAGACGCTTCCTGTTCCTCTGCCGGATCCGGGGCCGGGCGCGGTCGCGGATGCGGAGGTAGCGAAAATCATCATCAACGCCAATGCACATAATCCAACACGGCTGCTTGCGGTGCGTTTCATGGGACCCTCCTCAGTCTTGTTCTGGCAGTACGGATTGCCCTAAGCATATACCTCACGGATTCTGACCTTCGCTCGCGAATCTCACGCATACCGGCATCGGTACCTCGACCACATGCCCGGCGGGCGCGAGCTTGCCGGTGACCTGATCCACGCGGAAGACCACGACGCTGTCGCTGTCCTGATTGGCGACCAACATGAACGCGCCGGACGGATCGAGGGCGAAATGGCGCGGGAAAGCGCCCTGCGTCGGCTCGTGCCCGACCGGCGTCAGTTCGCCGGTCGCCACATCCACCGCGAAGATCGCGATGCTGTCGTGCCCCCGGTTCGACATGTAGACGAAGCGGCCCGACGGCGCGACCGCGACTTCCGCCGGATAATTCGTGCCCGTCCAGCCTTCCGGCAACGTCGAGATGGCCTGCACGCGTCCCAATCGGCCCTGTTTGGCATCCCAGGCGAAGACGGTCAGTGTCGAGTCCAGCTCGCCAGTGACGTAGAGCCAGCGTCCGTTTGGATGGAATGCGAGGTGGCGCGGCCCCGCGCCGGGGGCCAGGTCGGCGCTCGGCGGATCGGCCGGCTCCAGCCGTTTTCCCTCCGGATCGATGCGGTAGACCATCACCTTGTCGATCCCCAGGTCGGCGGAGAGCACGTAGCGACCACTCGGATCGGGCAGGATGCTGTGGGCGTGCGGCCCCTCCTGGCGGTTGGCGACCGGGCCGGCGCCGGTGTGCTGGATGACCTGTGAAGCCGGTTCCAGGCCACCGTCCTCTCGCACGGGGATGACGGTCAGACTGCCGCTGGCGTAATTGGCCGCCATCAGCAGCCGGCCGGTCGGGTCGAGGCTGAGGTGACACGGCCCCGCGCCCAATGTCAACGCGTCATTGATGCGCGTGAGCTCGCCGGTGTTCGGATCGCGCGCATAGGCGACGACCGCGCCGCCCGATCGCTGGCCGTGTTCGCGCACCTCGCTGGCCGCATAGAGCACCTTGCCGGATGGGTGGAGCGCCAACCATGTCGGGTTGGCGATGCCGCCGGTCACGCTTTGCTGGGTCAGCGCGCCGGTGCGCGTGTCCAGGCTGAAGCGGTAGATGCCTTCTGAGCGCCGGCCGAGCTTGGACGGGGATGTGTAAGTGCCGATGTAGAGCGTTAGCGATGGGGTCATAATCGGAGGTTCTCCTTTGGGTACGGTCGTATTTTCAGCGTGCTGGCCCACGAAAGCGCTGGGCTGGCAGGAAATGCACAGCGTCGCGAGAAATATCGCGATTAGCACGTTCGTGAACACCTTGCTTCGTGTGCTTCGGGCAACCTCGCGTTCTCGCTGTCCAGATTCTACCACCGTGTCGCCTCGAACCGCCATCCCGGTTGCACCTTCTGCATCTCGAGCTCATCGTCACGACGCGTCAGGCCGCAGCGCAGGTAGTTCTCGTGCAATTTCGCCAACGCAGCCCGATCCAGCTCGATGCCCAATCCCGGCGCCGTCGGCGCCGGCAGCGCGCCATCCTCGAACTTGAGCCGTCCGCCGAGGATTACTTCCTCCGACTGCCACGGGTAGTGGGTGTCGCAGGCGTAGGTCAGGTTGGGCACGGCCGCGGCCAGGTGCGTCATGGCGGCCAGCGAGATGCCGATGTGGCTGTTGGAATGCATCGAGAGGCCCCGACCGAAGGTGCGGCAGATACGCGCCAACTCGACCGAAGCGCGCAGCCCGCCCCAGAAGTGGTGATCGCTGAGGATGATGTCTTCGGAACCCAGTTCGATGCTGCGCGGCAGGTGCTCGAACGCGGTGGTGCACATGTTGGTCGCCAGGGGCATCTTCACCGCCTGACGCACCGCGGCCATCGCCTCCTGCCCGCGCACCGGATCCTCATAGTATTCGAGGACGCCCTCCATCTTGCGGCCGGCTGTGATCGCCGCCTCCACCGTCCAGATCGCGTTCGGATCGAGGCGCAGCGGCGTGTCCGGGCCGAACGCCTCGCGCAGCGCGTAGATGGCGGCCACTTCTTCGTCGGGCGGGAAGACGCCGCCCTTCAGCTTGATCGACCTGAACCCGAACTCCCGGCACATCGCCTGCGCCTGCGCTACGATCCCCGCCGGATCGAGTGCCGCAGCCTGGCGCGCCGCCGCCCAGCCGTTCACAGCCGGATCGATGCCGAACCCTAGCTCACCGCCCGCGCCCTCGTACTTGTAGAACAGGTAGGCCGAGAAATCCACCCGGTCGCGCGCGCGGCCGCCCAGCAGATCGCACACGGGCCGGCCCGTCGCCTTGCCCATGATGTCGAAGCAGGCGACCTCGACCGCGCTGAAGACGTGGACGATCTGGCGATGCTTCCAGCCCACCAGGTTGTCTGGTCGGTTGCCGGCGCCGAACCGCTCGATCAGGCCCCGGTAGATCGCATTGTGTTGGAATGGATCGTGGCCGATGATGACTTCGGCTGCGGCCTCGAGGGCAGCGGTCGTCTCGGCGCTGCCGGGCACCTCGCCCAGGCCGGTGATGCCGGCGTCCGTCACGATCTCGATGATCGTGCGCAGCGCGTACGGCGCGTGTAGACCGGCCGCGTTCAGCAGCGGCGGGTCGCCGACCGCGATGGGGGTGACGTGCATTTCGATGATGCGCATGGCTTAAGCCTCGTTCTGAGGGTTCGTAAGAGAATGAGTTCCGTCGTTGGCACGGTCGGAGATCGGCCAAATCGGGCAGTAGTACCTGGCTGGCACGGTCAGAGACCGGCCAAATCGGGCAGTAGTACCTGGCTGGCACGGTCAGAGACCGGCCAGAGCTGAGACCGGTCAGAACTGAGATGGCGGCGTGAAGACGCCGTCGGCTTCAGGCGAA
>JALOOE010000332.1 GCA_025454565.1 Anaerolineae bacterium | reverse complement strand
TCATCGAGCGCGTGGCTCGCCCGGCCGAATGGCCCCCAGCCGATCTTGAACGCCCGGAACCCTTGCGCCTTGATCGCCAGGAGTTGATCGGCCAACGGCTCCGGTTGCTGCATCAGGATCGAGGCGTAGGGCTGCACCCGCTCGCGATAGCGCCCGCCCAGCAGCCGGCCCACGGGCTGGCCCGTCGCCTTGCCCAGGATGTCCCACAGTGCGATGTCGATGCCGCTGATGGTGTGCGTGAGCGAGCCGCCGCGTCCGAGCCAAAAGGTGTGCTGGTGCAGCTTCTCGCTGACCCGCTCCGGTTCCAGCGCGTTCTCGCCCAGGGTGAGCGGTTCCAGCAGTTTCAGCGCCGCCTTCACCAGCCCGTCATTCGAGAAGACGCTCCCATAGCCGACCAGCCCCTCGTCTGTGAGCACGGCGATCAGCGTATGCACGCAGTCATCGGGCCGGATTTCGCTGCTCCAGCCACCTTCAGGTGTCATCCCGCGCAGGCCCGCCGCTCTGATTTCACGTATCTTCATGACCTGGCTCTATTGCGTAGTACAGGTGGGCGTAAATGCGCCGCTGGTTTCCGTAGCGCAATCCGCTGGATTGCGCCGGGACAATCCAGCGGATTGTCTTACGATACCGCCGGGGCATGTCTGCCGACCTGTGAAATCTGTGTCCCGAAACTTCGTGCCCTCCGTGCCTCCGTGGTGAACTTGTTCTTCAACTCCACAGCCGATCCCACGAGCGCTCGCTGTTCCACTGATCGGTCGACGTATCGAAGAAGATCGGCGCAGACGGATCGAGATGCTCCCGAAGCAGCGCTTCGTTGATCCCGGTGAAGCCCAGGCCCGGCGTCTCAGGCACGGCGATGTGACCGTCCTGCACCAACGGTCGCGGCAAGCCCGTCACGAGATCATCCCACCACGGCACATCGGACGCATGGTTCTCCAGCACAAGGAAGTTCTCGGTGGCTGCGGCGCAGTGGACGCTGGCGAGAGTCGCTATCGGCGAAGCGGCCATGTGCATTGCCATCGCGACGCCGTGCTCTTGCGCCAGATCGCCGATCTTCTTGGTCTCCAGGATGCCTCCGGAGGTCGCCAGATCGGGGTGGATCACTGCAACGCCGCGGGCTTCCAGGAGCGGCTTGAACCCTTCCTTTAGGTAGATATCCTCACCGGTGCAGATCGGCGTCCGCACGGCGCGTGAGAGCGCCACGTACTGGTCGGTGTACTGCCACGGGATCATGTCCTCATACCACGCGAGTGTGAAGCGATCCAGCGCCTGGCCGATCCGAATGCACGATTCCAGGCCGATGTGACCGAAATGGTCGGCGGCCAGCGGCACCTCAGCGCCGATCACCTCGCGCACCGCGGCGACGTAATCGGACAAGACACCGATCCCCTTCTCCGTCACCTGAATGCCGGCGAAGGGGTGCTGGATCTCGCGCGTCTGGAGCATCCCCGGCGGCGCGATCAACGTCCCGGGTATCCCCTCCAGGAGGCCGATCCCGACGTCCATCTTCAGGAATCGATAGCCGTGGCCCATGCGCTCCAGCAGGCGGCGGCCCATCGCCGTCCCATCCTGCTCGGTCGGGGTGTCGCAGTAGCAGAGCACCCGATCCCGGAACTTGCCGCCCGCCAACTGGTACGCGGGCACGCCATAGGCGCGGCCAGCCAGGTCCATCAGCGCCATCTCGACGGCCGTTACGCCGCCCGCCTGCCGTGCGTGGTGCCCGAACTGCTTGATCCGGCGAAAGATCCGATCCACGTTGCACGGATTCTCACCCAGGATGCGGCTCTTGAGCAGCAGCGCGAAGGTCGCACTGGCGCCATCGCGCACTTCCCCGTAGCCGGAGAGGCCCTGATTGGTGTCGATGCGGATGATCGTGGCGCGGAACGGCGCACCGACGATATTGGCGATGCGCATGTCGGTGATGCGCAATTGGGAGGGATGAGAGTGCGTGTTGAAGTTGAGGTTTTCCATGAATTACCCGTTCACTCGATTGATCTGACCGAGGACCAAAGACGAAGGACGAAGATTTGGCCCACGGATTTGGCCCACGTCGGTCATTCAGCCAGAGACGAAACTCGGTCTTCGGTCTTCGGTCTTTGGTCCTTGGTCTTTCGTCTTCGGTCTTTCTTCCGCTACATCCGCACAAACCGCTCGGCATCCAGTACGAATACCGTTGCGCCATACGAGGGCATGCCGCTCTCCACGGGGCGAGCATCCGCGCGCGTCCGGCAGTTGGCCTGGACGATCTTCAGGGCGTCCTCCACCTTTTCTTCTTCCACGCCGATGAGCAGGGTGACATTACCGCGGCGGAAGAAGCCGCCCGCCGTGTTGAGCTTCGTCACACGATAGCCGGCCGCCAACAACCCGCCGGACACCGGATCGGCATCTTCATTCTGCATGATAGCCAGGATCAGGTTCATCTGGAGTCTCCCTTCTTCCGAAACAGGCTGCGAGGACGGTTGGCCGGATGGTGGATAGACTTGATCGGTGGCGGGCGGGGCCGAGCCGCCGCGCAACCGCACGAAACGCCGCACCGGGAAGGTGAAGACGATCGCGCCGCCGACGCTCACTTCCAACGGCATGACGACGGCCAACGATGCGTGCGGCGCCTCGATCTGCGGCAGCGCGTTGAGAAATGCCCGGCGGGTCTTGCAGGTCGCCCGCAGGATCTCGAAGACAGGCTCAACCTGGTCGTTTTCCACGCCCATCAGGATAGTGGCGTTCCCGCGGGCCAGAAAGCTGCCCACCGAATTGAGACGGGTGACGCGGATGCCCTTCTTGATCAGGCGATCCACGAGCACATCGGCGTCCTCCGCCTGCACGATGGCTAAGAGAAGCTGCATGGCGCACCTCCGCAGGTTATTCGATGTCCGATATATCAGGAGAACGCACGCACCGAATCAGTGATACGCGGCGCATTGTGGCGGCAGACTATCACACATCGCGATGGCCTGTCAAACTTCCGGCGGCCAGTAAGCATTCACCGTTCGGGCGTAAGTGTTCACCGTTACCCCGCGATTTATTGGGTGTGGCATCGCCCGCACGCTGCAAAGGTGCACACTTCCGTCAGGGCAACGAATTGGTAGCCTAGCCCCTTGTGGGCGCTCCGCGAGCGTCAAAACGGCTGGTAGACTAGGCTCTTGTGGGCGCTCCCGAGCGTCAAAACGGCTGGTAGCCTAGGCTCTTGTGGGCGCTCCCGAGCGTCAAAACGGCTAGTAGCCTGGCCCCTTGTGGGCGCTCCGCGAGCGTCAAAACGGCTGGTAGCCTGGCCCCTTGTGGGCGCTCCGCGAGCGTCAAAACGGCTGGAAAGAGGACCACGCCCGCGGCGGCACAAGGCCTGCGGAACGGGCACAAGGCCCTATGCTACAGGGTCGCCGGGGTGAACAGATATCGCGGCATGGGGCTCACTTATGCGGAGCGCGATAGCGACCTCTGCAAGGGGGCCAGTCGCAGAGGTCGCACCGGAGGAGGGTCAGGTGAAAGCCTGCTATCTGATCAAGCTGACGGTATTCACGCCGGACGGGCTCGGGCCGCCGCCGATAGTGCTGCCACAGGAGCTTTGGCATCCGCAGGCGACCTTCACCTTGACCAGTTTCCCCTTCCAGCAGTTCTTCTTGCCATCAAGAAAGTCCAACTTGACATTCTGTTCCCAGCCGGCAATCTCGACGCAACCGACGTCGGTTACGAAGTACTTGTCGCTGCACCCGCCCTTTCCGGCACCGCACGTGCCCTCGTAGAGCGGGACGCGAGCAAGGTTGCCCGGAGACTTTAGCTTGGCGCGAGCTTCGATCTCTTTCTTGACGCCAGCTTTGACGCCCTGGTCGCCATCCACGCAGGCCGGAAGGATGATCTGGCCCGGCCGGTCGCCACTGATCCAGCATTTCAGCTCGGAAGCGCCGCAACCGTTCTTCTCAGCGCACGAGTCGGGATAGAGCGGGTCCGAGACATCCGTGAAGTCAAGCCAGGCGCGTCCCGTTTCAGAGATGACCTCATCGATCGTCCCATCTTTGTCCACATCGCATTTGCACTGGGAGCACATCGGCGCGAAGTCGGAGTCGCCCGCATCCTTATCGTGATTGCTTGTCCAGACATAGAATTCGTTGTCAACGCACGGATTAGGCTTGCTGATCACCCACTCCCATTGCTGCTTTTTGAACGC
>JALOOE010000009.1 GCA_025454565.1 Anaerolineae bacterium | reverse complement strand
CAAGTCGCGCGAGGACTGGGAAGCAGCCAAGCGCCGGCTGCGGCCCAGCACCACGCGCGTCGATTGGGTGTCGCTCAAGAACAACTACTCGCGGGCGAACAGCGACAACCTCTATCTCACCTTCAGCGCCGTGACCGGCTATGACCTGTGCCAGGCTTACATCCGCTCCGATATGCTGCTCCCGCTACTGATCGACGCGCCCGATTGGGTGCAGGACATGGTCGAGACCCAGGCCGATATGGTGATCGAGATGGCGAAGATCGTAATGGCGGAGGGGTATCGCTTCGACGCGGCGTTCCTGTACAACGACATGGGTTACAAGAACGGGCCGTTCTTTTCCCCGCGCATGTACCGCAACATCATCAAGCCCGCAGACAAGCGCCTGTTCGACTTCTTTCATGGCCGCGGCATGAAGATCATCCTGCACTCGTGCGGCGACGTGCGCATGCTGCTGCCGGACCTGATCGACGCAGGTCTGGACTGCATCCAGCCCCTGGAAGTGAAGGCCGGCATGGATGTGGTCGAGCTGAAAAAACAATTTGGCAATGACCTGTCATTCATGGGCGGCATCGACGTGCGCGCCATGGCCGACCCGGATCCGGCAGTCATCGAGCAGGAGATCGCGCGCAAGATCCCGGCGGCCAAGGTCGGCGGCGGCTACATCTACCACTCCGATCACTCGATCCCGAACAATGTGTCTTTCGCACAGTACTGCCGAGTGCTCGAGTTGGTGAGGAAGTACGGGGAGTATGCGTGAAACGTGATGCGTGAAACGTGATGCGTGACTGTCACGTTTCACGGGTTGCGTTTCACGCATACAAATGACACGCCACCTGGTGATCCGGTTTCAGCTCGCGCAGTGGTGGCCTCACCTGTCGGCACACATCCATCGCCCGCGGACAGCGAAGCTGGAACATGCAGCCGGGCGGGGGATTCCGCAGATCGTGTGTCAGGCCCTCGGTCACTTTCAGCGGCTTCTTATGCTTGATGGAGGGGATGGAGGCGATGAGCAACTGCGTGTAGGGGTGCATTGGCTCGGCGAAGGCGGACTTGACCGGCGCGATCTCCGCCATATTGCCGGCGTACATCACCGCAATGCGGTCGACAAGCTGCGCCTGCAACCCCATGTCATGGCCGATCAGGATCATCGAGACGTTGAGTCGCGCCTTCACCTCAAGCAGCGTCTGCGCGATGATGCGCTGCACCACCACGTCGAGGGCGCTGGTCGGCTCATCGGCGATCACCAGCGGCGGGTTGAGGGCGATCGCCATCGCGATGCAGACGCGCTGCTTCATGCCGCCGCTCAATTCGTGCGGGTAGAGGTCGTAGACGCGACTGGACAAACCCACGGTGCCGAATAGATCGAGGATGCGCCGCTTGAGCACATCTTTCGGCTGCTTGCCTTCGTGTGTCTCGATGCCGTCGCCGATCTGATCTCTGACTTTCATCACCGGGTTGAGCGAGTTCATCGCGCCCTGCGGGATGAGCGCCGCCTGGCGCCAGCGGAATTCGCGCAGCTCCGCCTCACTAAGCGGCACAATATCGGTTCCGTTGATGAAGATGTGGCCGCCAACAATGCGTCCAGGCGGCTGCACCATGTGCAGGACCGCCATTGCCGCCGTCGTCTTGCCGCAGCCGGATTCGCCGACCAGGCCCATGGTTTCGCCGCGGCGCACCTTGAAGCTGACACCGTTGACGGCAATCACGGCGCCGCCGGGCGTCTCGTAATGCACCCGCAACTCCTGCACGTCGAGGACGGCATTCGGATCCGGCTGACCATTCGTGATCGTACCGACAGTTCCGGGTAGATTTTGTGCAGCCATTAGCCCGCCTTCAGGCCGCGCAAGCGCGGATTTGCGATTTCGTCCAGACCGGTCGCGATCATGAAGAACCCGGTGAAGATGAGCATCAGCATCAAGATCGGGAAGCCCCACCACCACCACATGCCGCGCAAAATGGCCGCCGCCCGGATCGAGTAAAAGATCGTCATGCCCAACGTGGGGATACGCGTCGGGCCGAGACCGAGCGCTTCCAGGCTCGTCGCAGCCAGGATGGCGCCGGAGACGGCGCCGGAGAAGCTGGCGGCCAGATAGGGCAGCATGTTGGGCATCATTTCCCTGTACATAATGGTAAACGTTGACGCGCCCGATAGCCTGGCCATGCGCACGTAGCCGCGCTCGCGCATGCTCAACGCCTGGGCGCGGATGACGCGCGTTGGAAACGCCCAGGCGAACAGCGCGAGCAGCAAAGCCATTTGTACGATGTCCACCTGGCGCACGTAGGATGAGATCACGATAAGCACGAGCAAGGATGGAATGACGATGACCGCATCACACAGGGTGCGGATGACGGCATCGATCCAACCGCCTTTAAAGCCGGCCAGGAATCCTAACGTAATACCGACCAGCAGACCGATGCCTGCGGCGATGAAACCGACCATCAGGGAGCGCGGGGTGCCCGTGATCAGAACCGCCAGCATGTCGCGGCCACTGCTCTCCGTGCCCAGCGGATGGGCCGGATCCGGCGGCGGAAATCCTTCCGGGTGCGCCCAGATCGGCGGCAGGTTCAGCGGCGACGACGCGACGCGCGCCAGCGTCACATCCCAAAACAGCGGACCTATCAGGCCGAGCAGCACCGCAAAGCCGACCATGCACAGGCCGGCAATGAACTTGCTGTTCAGCCACGGACTATCGAAACGATTCAGCCGGCTGGCTTTCTTGGGCGTGGCAGGCGCATTGGCGGTTGTAGCGGTCATGGGCCTCTCTCAGGTTGCACGTTACACGTTCGCACGTTTCGCCGGTTCTCAAACTGGCGCATTGATTCAACGTGCTGACGTGTCAACGTCGTTGGTAACTGATGCGCGGGTCGACGAACGGATAGAGCAGGTCGAGAATCAGGACAGCGGTCGCCGTCGTGAGGATTAAGATGAACACGACGCCCTGGATGATGGTGTAGTCATTGTTGACGATGCCCTGGTAGAGCAAGTAGCCCATCCCCGGGTAGGAAAAGATATACTCCACCAGCACCGCACCGCCGACGATGCCGCCCAATGCCAGCGCCAACGCCGTGACCTGCGGAAGGATCGAGTTGCGGACGCCGTAACCCCAAAAAATCCGCGCTGGCGTCAGGGCTTTGGCATCGGCGAGGACCATGTAGTCCTCTCCGGCGGTGGTGATCATCATGCCGCGCATGCCCAACGCCCAGAAGCCCATCGAAGAAATGATGATGGCAAGCGCAGGCAGCACCGCGTGATACAACGCGCTGCCGATGAATTCCAGGTTGAGCCCCATTGTGACGCCCCGTCCATACCCGCCGCCCACAGGGAACCATTTCAGCCCGAAAGCGAAGACATAGAGAAGCAGGATCCCCAGCATGAAGAAAGGCACGGAAGTGAAGGTGAGCGACAGCGGCAGCAGGCTCTTGACCGCGCGTGGAGTCCGGCGCCACGCCATCAGCGCGCCGATAGTATTGCCGAGGATAAATGAAATGACCGTAGCAAGTGCGAGCAGGCCGATAGTCCACGGCAGCGATTTGGAAATCTGCTCAGTGACCTTGGTGGGGAATTGGGTCAACGAGTAGCCGAGATCCAACGTGACCGAATTGCGCAGGAAGCGGAGGTATTGGATCGACAGCGGCGCGTCGAGACCGAAACGTGCGCGCCAGGCTGCGATGATCTCGGCGCTGTTCTCGACGTAGCCGGCCTGCTGCTGCATCCGGGTGACCATCGCGGCGATCGGGTCGCCGGGCACCAGGCGTGGGATCAGAAAGATGAGCGTCGACCCGAGCCAGATCGTCAGAACGTACATGAAAAGACGCCGGATGACATATTCTTTGGTGAGTCCGCGCATGGGAGGCCTTTCGAATCAACAAATCAGCAAATCAGCAAGTCAGCAAGTCGGTCGAACAGCGAACCAGCGAGTCAACCGGTCGAGGAATCGGCAAACCGGAGAGACCGTATCGGTGTCCGGTGTCCCGGCGACGCTGGTTTCGTGATCTGCAACGCCGCCGGGAGACACCTGCACTTCTTAGCCTTAGCCTCAGCCTCGACCCGTTACTTCGCGCCCGTGGCCTTCAGATGCTGAAGGATCTCATGCGTATGCTGCCACCACGTGGGCGGATGGATGTACTGATCCTTGAAGGTCGGCCAGCCCGTCCAGTAGGTCGTGTCGAACGGGATGATCTTCTTCGCCTGGGTGATGGGGATCACCGGCAGGTTCTTGAGATAAAGCTCGTTGGCCTTAAGGAACAGACCGTCGATCTTCGGGTCACCCAACGGCAGCGTACCGATCTCAGCCACCAGCTTGCTGTATGCTTCGGCATCCGGGCCGGACCAGCGCCAACCGTTGCGGCTCGCGCGCTCACCGACCGGCTTCAGCCACTGGGTGCTGAGCTGATCCATCGAGTTCCACGGCTCATTGACAGAGCCGCACATCTGCCAGCCCATGCGGGTCTCGAACTTGCCGAAGTTGAGGTTATCGCCCCAGACCGAGCCGGCCTCATTGCGATGCGTCGCGCTGACGCCGCACTTAGCCAACTGCTCGACCATCTGTTGGGCGATGCGCTGCTTCTCGATGAACGCCTCATGGGTCGTGATGGTGAACTGGAGCGGCTTGCCGTCCTTCTCGTAGATGCCTTGGGCATTCTTCTTGTAGCCCTTGGACTCGAAGATCTTGGCGGACTTGGCCGGATCAGTGGTCCACAGGTCGTACGTCTTGTACTGCCCCGCGTCTTCCGCCAGCTTCACGAAACGATCCAATGGCGGATAGGCGGGGAAGAAGTGCTTCGACGGCAGCGTGGTGCCTTCGTAAGCGATCTTCACGATCGCCGGACGGTCGAAGCAGTAATTGACCGCCCAACGCATCTCGGGATCATCCCACGGCTTGACGGTGGTGTTGAACTCGAAGGTGCGGGAGCAGGGATCGGGGACCCAGGCGAACGGCTCCTTGTCGTACCAGGTGATCACGTTCTTGTTCTTGGCCTGGATCGCCTTCAACGCGCCCGCAGTGACGTCCATCAGGCTGTCCAGCTTGCCATCGGCCATGAGCGCGGCGCGGCTCTCTTCGGGGCCGGCCCAGGTCCAGATCAACGCTTCGGGCTCCGGCAACTTCTTCGCGCCGGTCTTGGCGCCCCACCAATTATCGTTGCGCAGGTAGGTGAACTCGGTATTGCTGACGCTGTTCAACGTGTACGGCCCGGTGCCGATCGGCCAGCCCTTGGCCGGGTCGTAGAACTTGAAGGTGAGGGGATCCTGCCCTTCCCAGATATGCTTGGGGACGATCGGGCTGTCGCCCCAGATCTTCACCGAGAAATAGTCAAGCAGGAAACGCGGGTTCGGCTTGCTCAGGGTGAACTTCACCGTCTGGTCGTCCACTTTGTCAACGGTCTTGACCCACTCCTTGAGACCCGAGCCGCCTAATTCCGCCGGCTTATCAAGGATCATCTTGTAGGTGAAGACCACATCGTCGGCAGTGAACGGCTTGCCGTCGCTCCACTCCACGCCCTTGCGCAGCTTCATGGTCCACTCGTCCAGCGTCGCATTGGGCGTCATGCTCTCGGCCAGCCACGGCTCGATCTTGCCGGTCTGGTAATTCAGCATGAATAACGGCTCCAAGATGGCCTGATGGTAGCCGTGATCGCGGCGGTTGCCGGGGACGTATGGGTTCCACTGATCGGGGGCCAGCACGCGGCCGCCGTCGATATCGAAGATGGCCGTCTTGTTGCGCGGGATGGTTCGAATATCCTTCTTTGCTGGGGCCGCCGGTGCAGCAGCCGCAGCTTTTGTCGGCTCAGGCGCTTTGGTCGCGGCCGGGGCGGCTGCCGCGGCCTTCGTGGGTTCAGACGCCTTCGTGGGTTCAGGCGCCTTGGTAGCGGCTGGGGCCGCCGGGGCCGTGGTGGCGGCGGGGGCCGCCGGCGCGGGGGGCGCTGGCGCGGGTGCGCACGAAGCCAAGACTACGGCCAGGATCGTCACCAATGCAATCAGAAGACCAAATCGGGTACGCATGGCACCTCTACTCCTTCGTTGGTAGTGGTAACTTGCTCCGCTGAACTCCGCGGAAAGACACGCTGTACCGTTCTGGCAAATGAGGCTCAGGGGTGCAAGTAGTGGCGACTCCTCTTGCTTGCCTCTGAGGACTGGGGACGTCTCACCTCCTTTCTAAACCATCATACGTGCTCCGTTCTCATGGGGAGAGGGATGCGTAGTATGACGACAGAACAGATGAGCTCGTATGCGGGCGGAAAACCTCTCTTGGGCCGCTTGCTGACTCATGCCACAACCGCAACAGATGAAAGTGCGGTACATGCCCAAGACAAAATGCAGTTTACCACTTCGGTGTCAATTCGTCAAGGGAGAAAAAAGGGCAAAATCTGGGCTATCTGCGCTCACGCGGAGTAAGTTCAGGGTTGCCCGAATCACTTGACAAAAGCTCCGACCTCTAGCATACTTGACGTCAGGCTCCCAGTCGTGGGTGTTCAGGCCGGCCGACCGATTTGCTTTGACGAGGACGCACCACCATGCCCGAAGCCCTCATGGAAATCCGCAAGGCCACCAAGACATACGGTGGTGGCTTCCTCCAATCCGGCCAACCCATCGTGGCATTAGAGGATTTTGACCTGACCATCGCCGACCGCCCTGCGACGATCACCACCATAGCCGGCGAAAGCGGCAGCGGTAAGACGACGCTCGCCAACCTGGTGCTGGGTTTCGTCACCCTCACCTCCGGTCAGGTGATCTACAAAGGCCGCGACGTATCCAAGCTCAGCGGCCAGGAGTTGATGGAGTACCGCCGCGAGGTCCAGGCGGTTTTCCAGGATCCCTACGAAGTCTATAACCCATTTTACAGGGTCAGACATATCTTCGACCTGGTCATTGACCGCTTCAAGCTGGCAAAGAGCAAAGCCGAGGCGGTCCAGTTGGTTGAGGATGCGCTGAATGTGGTCGGTATGCGCGGCGAAGAGTTGCTCGACAAATATCCGCACCAATTGAGCGGCGGCCAACGCCAGCGCATGATGGTTGCCCGCGCATTCCTCCTCAAGCCGCGGCTGATCGTGGCAGACGAGCCGGTTTCGATGGTGGATGCGTCTCTGCGCGCCATGATCCTCGATATCATGCTGCGCATGCGCGATCAGTACAACATCTCGTTCCTTTACATCACCCACGATCTGAGCACGGCCTACCAGATCGGCGATCAGATTTTCATTCTCTACCAGGGTTCCGTTGCTGAATGCGGCGTCACCGCCAAGGTGATTGAGGTTCCGAAGCATCCTTATGTCCAGTTATTGATCGATTCGATCCCGATCCCCGATCCCACCCAGAAGTGGGATACCGATATCCACCTGCCCTCTGAAGAGGAGCTACGCGCGTCGAGCGCGGTCGGATGTCGATTCTATCCGCGCTGCTCACAGAGCATGGCGCGCTGCCTGAAGGCCCGACCGCCGCTGATCGCGATAGAGGGTCAGGCGCACCAGGCTGCGTGCTATCTATACGAATAAGCGCTCGTCTGCGGCATTCGACTGCGGGCAATTGAGGGAATTGCGAGGGCCGCCACAGGCGGCTCTCCTGTTGTGCGGGACAGGCGGCCGTGCCCCGCCGTCGTCCAAAGCAGCGAAACGAGCTACATGCGTGACATACTAAAGTTCTCGGCTCTGATCGGCCTGCCGCTGATATTGCTGATGGGGCTGTTGTTGTTTGCTCTGTCTGGCGGGATTCCGGGTCGGTGTCCCCCTGCGTGCCGCGGCATCGATTGGCACGCCGCCGATCGCCACGGCAGCGATCTGAGCCGGGCTGACCTGCGTGAAGCCAACCTGAAAGGCGCCGATCTTTCAGGCGTCAATCTCGAACAGGCTCGCCTGGAATTCGCTACCCTGGAAGGCGCGAAGTTGCCGGGAGCCAGATTGGCGAAGGCGAACCTACAGGCAGCTACCCTATCACGAGCCGATCTGACGCGTGCCGATCTGCGACAGGCCATCTTGCGCGGCGCCTGGCTCAGCCAGACCGATCTGACCGACGCCGACTTGCGCGAGACAGACGCCACGGCTGCCATCTTCGATCGTGCCAACCTGCGCGGTGCCATCGTGGATGCCTCGACGCTCATGTCCGACAAGTGGCGGCTGGTGCGCGAGATCGTCACCGACGGTGGCGCCCATCGCGAGCTGGCTGGCGTTGACCTGCGACGCGCGTTCCTGCAGGGTGCGGATCTACGCGGAGCCGCCTTGAGCGGCGCCAGCCTGCGCGAGTCCGATCTGCGCGGGGCCGATCTCACGGGCGCTGATCTGCGCCAGGCCGAACTCCACCGGGCGCTTCTCGATGACACGACGCGCATCGATCCCAAGTGGCGGCTGGTCTGGCAGGTAATCAACAGTGTTCAGGCAGACCGCCAGCTTCTCGGAGCGGACATGAGTGATGCCGATCTGGCTGGGGCTTTCCTGCGGCGAGCCAATCTATCGAAGGGGAACCTGCGCGCGGCGAAACTCACAGAAGCCGACCTGCAAGAGGCCCGGCTCGACGGCGCCGATCTGAGCCGCGCCGATCTGTCTCAGACCAGCCTTCTGCGCAGCAGCTTGCGGGGGGCAGACCTGTCGGGCGCCAACCTGACCAACGCGAACCTGAACGGGGCCGATCTGCGCCAAGCCAGGTTGGACGATGCGACCATCCTCTCGGACCGCCCGCGCCTGGCGTGGGAGATCGTCACACGCGGTGCGCAGGGCCGCGACTTGCGTAGCGCTAAGCTGGGTTGGATGTATCTCGCAGAAGCCGATCTGCGCGGCGCGACCCTTGAGGGCGCGGAGTTGATCGAAGCTGTCCTTGCGGGAGCCGATCTGGAGGGCGCCAATCTGGCCGGAGCCGACCTGCGAGACGCTGATCTGCGCGGCGCCAACCTGCGCCGCGCGAACTTCAGCGGCGCCGACATTACGCGAGCGCAATTGGAGGGCGCCGATCTGCAGGGCGCCATCATGCCATGAAAAGGCGAAGGGAGGCCTGACCATGCCGTCGTATATCCTGGCTGTTGACCTGGGCGGCACCCAGATTCGCGCCGCCCTGTGTGACCCGAGCGGCCAGGTGTTCAAACGCGCCGCCCGATCGACCAAGGCGCAAGAGGGACTTGAAGCAGTCCTGGCGCGCATCAACCTGACTATCGAGGAAGCTGCGGAGGGCATTGCAAAGGAGAGCATCGCCGGCATCGGCATCGGCGCACCGGGTCCGCTCGATCCCATGACCGGCACGATCCTGGCTGCGCCGAACCTGCCCGGCTGGATCAACGTCCCGCTTCGCAATCTGGTCAGTGCACGCTTCGGCGTGCGAACCTTCCTCGGCAACGACGCCAACCTCGCCGGGCTGGCTGAGGCCATCTACGGCGCCGCACGGGGCGTCAGCGATGTGGTGTATCTGACCGTCAGCACGGGCATCGGCAGCGGCATCATCGTGAATGGCCGGCTATTGCTCGGCGCGCGCGGTCTCGCCGCTGAGGCCGGTCACACCATTATCGATCCAAACGGCCCGCAATGTAGCTGCGGCAACAACGGTTGCATCGAATCGTTCGCGGCCGGGCCAGCGATCACGCGCGACGTGGTCGCCCGACTGAAGGCAGGGAAATCGAGCAAGCTCACGAAGCTGTGCGGCGGCGATCTGAGCAAGGTGGATACCCGGCTGATCAACGACGCCGCCCAGGCGGGCGACAAACTCGCCGTAAACGCTTTCCAGCGTGCGGGCAGCTATCTCGGTTTGGGCATCGTCAACCTGCTGCACATGTTCAACCCGCGCATGGTCGTGCTCGGCGGGAGTGTCACGAAAGCTGGCCCGCTCCTGTTCGATCCGATGTGGGAGATGATTCGTGCGAGGGCGATGCCGCCCTACCTTGAAGGACTCGCCATCGTCCCGGCGGCGCTTTCCGACGATGTAGGACTGCTCGGCGCCCTGGCGCTGGCGACAACGGAACTGAAGATCGAGCGCGGCTAAGGGGACACACCAAGAAGCTTCTCGCTCTGGCCGGTCTCCGACCGAGCCAGAAGCCACGTCCAACTCGGCTGCGTTCGCTGTGCCATTGGCCGCGCTCTGGCCGGTCTCCGACCGAGCCAGAAGCTACCTGTTACTCTGTCGGCGTAAAATGTGATGCGTGAGGGGGGCGGCGTCCGCGTGCCTAATGCGGGATAGCCAGCACCGCTCGGAATCGGAGTCAACTCAAACCCATGCAAATCGCCATCATCGGGCTGCCCAACAGCACCAAAACCACCATCTTCAACGCCCTGACGCGCGGCCATCTCGAAACAAGCGCGTTCAGCTCGGGCATCTTCGAGGTGCACACCGCCGTCGTCGACGTGCCCGATCCACGCGTTGACAAGCTGTCGGCGATGTTCAAGCCGCGCAAGACGACCTACGCCAAGGTGACCTACGCCGATATCGCGGGGCTGGCGAAAGGGGTGAGCGAAGGCGGGCTCAGTGGCCCGCTGCTTAACACCATCAGCCAGAGCGACGCATTGCTGCACGTCGTGCGCGCCTTCGAGGATCCTGATGTACCCCACGTCGAGGGCAGCGTCAACGCGTTACGAGATGTCGAGATCGTCGACGGCGAGCTGCTGCTTTCCGATATGATCATCGTGGAACGCCGCATCGAACGGCTCGAAGCGCAGCTAAAGAAGGGCGGAGACAAACTGGTGAGAGCCGCGAATGAGGTCGAGTTAGCGCTGATGCAGCGGCTGAGGACGCATCTGGACACGGTGGGCCCGTTGCGCGATATGGATCTGGCCCTCGCCGAAATGAAGATGTTGCGAAACTATGGACTGCTTACGCTCAAGCCGCTGCTGATCGTGCTCAATGTGGGAGACAACGCGACTGACGACGCTATCGAACGCCTCGGCGACTACCAACACCGCAGCACCACGATCGCCTGCCTCCAGGGCAAGCTGGAGATGGAGCTGGCGCAACTGCCGCCGGAGGAAGTCGCTGAGTTCCTGTCGGAGTATAACATCGAGGAGCTTGGGCTGAATCGCGTGATCCGCTTCAGCTACGACCTGCTCGGCATCCACAGCTTCTTCACGGTGGGCGAAGACGAGGTGCGGGCATGGACGATCCCGGTGGGCGCACCCGCCGTCGAGGCAGCCGGAGTCATCCATTCCGATCTGGCGCGCGGATTCATTCGGGCCGAAGTGATCGCTTATGACGATCTGATCAGTGCAGGCAGCTTGCCCGCGGCCCGCCAGCGCGGCCTCCTGCGACTGGAAGGCAAGGAATACACCGTCCAGAACGGCGACATCCTCAACATCCGCTTCAACGTCTAGCAGGACGGCGATTGCCGTCCGCACCGACGAGGGCTCTCATCGTTCCGAGCCCCCGTCGGTGCGTGATCTTCGAGGTCTCATGCGCCGCACAAATGAGCACATCGAAGATATGGCCCCCGGCCTAGCGTTAGCGGAGTTTGCCCTCGAGGCTTGGGTCGCCCAGCAGATCAGGTCTGACAGGCAGATCAGCCTCGAAGAGCACCTCATCCTTCAGATCACAAAGCCCACCGACGCTACCGCGGGATACACAGCTTCTGTCCGGCATAGATCATGTTGGGGTTCTTGATCCCGTTGCAGGCAACGATCGCCGATACCGTGACGCCGAAGCGCTTGGCGATCACCGCGAGGGAATCCCCCTTCTTCACGATGTACACCGTACCGCAGGCCACGCCACCACCACCTGGGGGCGGGGGCGGCGGAGGCGGCACGACAACGACGCCGCCACCACCGGATGGCGGATACGGGCAGCAGATGATCGAGATGGCGTCCAGGTTTACGTCCAACTCACGATACGGCGTGCCCCATTTCTTAACCCCCTGGATGGCGAACACGATCGTGTGACTGGGCGCCACGAACTTGGCCGTGAACTGCTGCATCGGGCCGGGCGAGGTCCGCAAGTTGATGGGCCAACCGGTACTCTTCCAGTTGGTGATCATCGACGGCGCATAGCCTGCGCCAGGAGCCGCTACGAAGCCCCATTGCACCTCATAACGGTTCGGATCCTCGTCGGGATGCGCCGCTTCTTCACGCATCTGGCCCCACACCGTGAACTGATACGTGGCTCCCGGCACGAGCCCTTGCACATATTGGTAGATCCCTGCCACACGATTCGGATCCCCGGTCGACATGCCCTTGGTGTTGATCTCGATCAGTTGACCGTTGACGCCATCCTTGACCACCGGCGGCCATTGCTCATTGTAGAAGCCATAGTCGGCCTTGCCGCCGTTGGTGTAGCTGGTCCAGTAGTTGCCGACACCGTTGGTGAATCCGGCCTCGAAGCTGCCGTTGGTCACCATGTTCGGGCCCGAACACGCGCCTGGGAGCACGGCGATCGGCGGTACAGGGACCATCGGCGGCTCAATAGCGATCGGCGGTACGGCGACCATCGGCGGCTCAATAGCGATCGGCGGTACAGGAACAACAACCGGCGGTGGAGCAGGTGGCTGAACAGCTACAGGGGGCTTAACTACGACAGGCGGCTTCTGGCCACCCGGAGGCGGCAACACGACCACGGCGCCTGGATTATACGGCACCGCCACAGCCGGGCCCCACAGGCTGATGCCATCGACGTTGAAGTCGATCTCGCGATACACGGTCCCCCACTTCTTCCATAACCGGATGAAGATTGTGACCTTGTCGCTAGGCGCGACGAATGACGTCGCATAATTCTCAAGCGACGTGGGGGACGTGCGATTGTCGATCTTGTTCCAGGGAAGCTCGACCCAGTTGGTCACCTGGGTCCAGTCAGCGGAGCCATTCGGGGTATAGCCCCACTGAACTCGATAGCGGAAGGGATCATCGTTCGGATCAGGCTTGTTGCCATCTTTCAAAGCCTCGCGCATTAGTCCGCTCAGCTTGAACTGATAGTTGTTACCCCTGACCAGATTGACCGTCTGGTAAATGCCCGCATATCGGTTAGGTTCCGAAGCAGCCGGCTGCATCGTGTTCATTTCGATCAGTTGGCTGTGCGCACCGTCGACACGCACTGGCGCCCACTGATCGTCATAGAATCCGTATGCGACTGACCCGCCATTTGTGAAGCATCCCCAGCCGTTTCCAACCATGCCGCAGCCGGCCACGTGGGAGAAGCCTGCCTCGAAATTCCCGTTATAGAGCACTTCTTGCTGCGTAACTGCCAGACCCGCGGCGCTCCCCAGCATGAGGCTAGCAAACAGCGCTAATACCACAGCCACGACTACGACGCGCTGCATGCGTCCTGACATCTTCATAGGGTCCTCCTCATGGATGAGCCCGGGCACAACTCTTGGAATCGCCCGGTATTAGTACACCCTCCTTTATGATCACGGCGATTCGTGTGGCAGTTTGACGAGGAAACTATAACACATGTGACGCGCAAATGCAATAGGGGAAACAGCCAAATTTCGCTACATTTCGGCCCTAAGTAGATCCTCCAGATCACGCATGGCGCGCGCAGCGAACGCAGCATGGCGCATTCGTTTGTCTTTGACGGACAACTCCAGCTCCGGAAGCAGTCCGAAGTTAGCTTTCATCGGCTGGAACGTCTTCGGGGCGGCGCGGGTAATGTATGCGAGCAGCGCTCCAGCCATCGTCGTGGGAGGTAAGGTCAGAGGCGCCTGCCCCAGCGCCACGTGCGCGGCATTCACGCCGGCCAGCAAGCCGCTCATGGTCGAGCCAACGTACCCCTCGGTGCCGGTGATCTGTCCGGCGAAAAAGAGGTCGTCTCGATCATGCCATTGCAGCGTCGGCCGCAGCAGCGTCGGGCTGCTGATGTAGATGTTGCGATGCATCTGCCCGAAACGCACGAACTCGGCATGTGCCAGTCCCGGGATCATGCGCAGGACTCGCTCCTGATCTCCCCACTTGAGATGTGTTTGGAAGCCGACAAGGTTGTAGAGCGTGCCGGCGGTGTTATCCTGGCGCATCTGCACCGTCGCGAATGGCCGCCTCCCGGTGCGCGGATCGCGCAACCCCATCGGCGTCATCGGCCCAAACGCCAGCGCCTCCGGGCCACGCGCCGCCAGCACCTCGATCGGCAGACACGCCTCGAAGTAGCGCCGCGCGTCGTGGTCAAGCTCGAACTCCCGCAGGCAGCTCGAACTCCCGCAGGCTGATCTTCTCTGCCTGATTCACGGCATCGACAAATGCATAATACTCGTCGCGGCTCAACGGACAGTTGATATAGTCGCCGACCGAGGACGACGGACGATGGGCGATGGGCGATGGATTGTCCTCCCCCGCTCCTCTGCCCCCCGGCTCCCCCGCTCCCCGGCTCCACCGATTCCCTCGCCACGCGATACGCATATCAATGCTCTCGGCCATCACGATGGGCGCCATAGCATCAAAGAAGTAGAGTTGGTCCTGCCCGGCCAGCGTGCGGATTGCCTCGGCCAGCGGCTGCGAGGTCAACGGTCCGGTGGCGATGACCCTCACCCCA
>JALOOE010000331.1 GCA_025454565.1 Anaerolineae bacterium | reverse complement strand
AGTGACAGGGTGACACGGTGAGGGGGTGAAAGGGCACCCGGATGAGCTTGCGACCGCTCCCGTGTCACCTCTGCACCTTGTCACCTTGTCACCTTGTCATCCAGGCGCCGCCGGCAGCATCACGCGAAACGTTGTGCCTGCGTCCAGCACGCTCTCCGCGGCGATCTCCCCGCCGTGCGCGATCACCAGTTGGCGCGCGATCGCCAGGCCCAACCCCGCGCCGCCCCCGCGCCGGCTGCGGCTCTTATCGCCGCGATAGAAGCGATCGAACACGTGCGGTAAATCCTCCGGCGAGATGCCCGTCCCCGTGTCCGCCACCTCAAGGCGCACGCGCGCGCCGCTCCTACCGACGCTGACCGTCACGCGACCGCCGGCTGGGGTGTGCCGCAGCGCGTTGCTGATCAGATTCCGTAACACCTGGCCGAGCCGGTCGGCGTCGCCGGTCACTTCCAGTCCCTCTCCCGAGATGACGCACGCCAGCTTCACGCCCGCGGCTTCGGCGCCCGGCGAGAAGTTGCCCACGACCCCCCGCGCCAGCGAAGCCAAGTCGACCGTCTCGTGCTCCAGGCGAAGCTGTCCGGCTTCGGCCAGCGCCAGCTCGCGCAGGTCATCCACCAGCCGCGTGAGGAGCCGCGTTTCATCGAACAGGCTGGCCACCTGCGCTTCGTCCAGGGGGTAGATACCGTCGAGAATCGCCTGCAGATTGCCCTGGATCACTGTGAGCGGCGTGCGGAGTTCGTGCGCCACGTCGGCCATCATGTTACGGCGCAACGTTTCGCCCTCCTCGAGGCTGGCGGCCATCTTGTTGAATGCCTGCCCCACCTCGCCGAGCTCATCGCCGCCTCGCGCCGGCACTCGCTGCGACAGGTCGCCGGACGCGATGGCCCCGGCCGCCTGGGTGAGCTGGCGCAGCGGCGCAGTCAGTCGCCAACTGATCAACAGTCCCAGCACCAACGCCAGGCCGATGGCAAGCCCTCCGGCAAGAAATAGAGATTGACGCACCCGGTCGAGGAACGCCTGCCCTTCGGCATCCAGCGCCACCTGTGCGGTCTGCACATTCAGCAGCGTGCCGATGCGCTGATCGCCCTGCATCAGTGCAACGCCTTGTGCCAGCACCGCGTCGGAGAGACGCCGCCCGGTGAGTTGCCCGGAGCTATCATACAGCACGCGACCGCTGGCGTCGGCCAAGGTCAAACCGGCGCCGGGCCCGCGGCCCATGCCCAGCCCGCGGCCTTGCCCCATCCCCATGCCGGCGCCCATACCGGCCCCTTGTCCCGCTCCGCTGCTCTTCCAGAACTCCGCCAATGCTGTCTCGACGCCGGTCCAACTGCCATTCGCGGCATAGTAGGCCGACAGCGACTCTGAGAGGAATGGCTCGGCCATGACGTTGTTGCGCACAACGTATTGCCGGAACTCGTCACCCGTGAAGCGCAGCGACAGCAGCGCCGCAACGCCGACGGCGAGCAGCGCGACAGCCAGGAAGGCCAGCGTGAGTTTGACCCAGAGGCGGTTCAGCATGATCGAACACTCTTCTTGGAACCGGATGCGTGGCGCGCATCACGCCCCAAACTTGTAGCCTACGCCGTACACCGTCTGCACATAACGCGGATGCCGCGGATCGTCGCCGAGCTTGGCGCGCAGGTTCTTGACATGGGCGTCGATGGTGCGCTCATAGCCCTCGTAGGCGTCGCCTTGGACGCGGTCGAGCAGCTCGAGGCGCGTGAACGCCCGGCCCGGGTTCTGCATGAACACCTGCAGCAGGTCAAACTCGGTCGGCGTGAGATCGAGCGGCTGGCCTGCCAACGTCACCAGGTGCGCGCTGGCGTCAAGGACGAGATCGCCGCCGCGCAAGATCTCGACCGGCGCAGCCGCGCCGGTCGTCCGGCGCAAAACGGCACGCACGCGTGCTACCAGTTCGCGCGGGTTGAACGGCTTCGCCACGTAATCATCGGCGCCCAACTCCAGACCGATGATGCGATCCGTATCATCCACACGCGCAGTGAGCATAATGATCGGCGTGTCCCCCTCGCGGCGCAGCGTACGCGCCACATCCAGTCCATCGATGCCCGGCAGACCCAGGTCGAGGATCACGAGGTCGGGCTTCTCGCGGCGCGCCTGGATCAGCGCGGTCTGCCCGTCCTCAGCGACCACGACGATGTAGCCCGCCTGCTCCAGATATGCCCGCACGAGCTTGACGATCTTCGCTTCGTCATCCACCACCAGGATTTTCGCAGCCACCGCGTCCTCCGAAAACACATGATCTGCAGTCTGACCCCAGGCTCAGTCTCAGGATAGCAGAAGCCGATCCGCGTTGTCAACCGCCAACCGCGCCTACACGATTCTACTCCCCGAATATGAACGAAATGCGAAGATCCAGCGAGGAACTGGTGCGAGACCTGAACAGATGCGTCCGCTCACGAAGCGAGCCCCCGCAGCATCCCATAGTGCCTTTCCAGTTGAAGCCCCTTCCCGCTTTGGCCGGTTCCGACCGAGTCACCGGCGGAGCTTATTCTTTTCCGAACCCTGAGCCGGTGGCGGGGTTCGGCTCGCCATTCACGATGTCTGCGCTTGGGTGTCCGCCTCAGTCCTGGTATACTTGCCGCGGGGCAAGGCAAGCCACCGGCGTCTATCCGATCAGACGCCGGACAAGCTTTTCCGTGGAGGTGACACGTATGGTTCGCATCCATCCGACGGCTGACGTCTCCCCGAAGGCTGTCATTGGGGAAGGTACATCGATCTGGCATCAGTGCCAGGTGCGCGAGGGCGCACACATTGGCGAGCAGTGCATCCTGGGCAAGAACGTCTACGTGGACTTCGACGTGCCCATCGGCAATCGTGTGAAGATCCAGAACAATTGCTCGGTGTATCACGGCGCTGTGATCGAGGACGGCGTCTTCCTGGGGCCGCACGTCGTTATCACAAATGACCTCTATCCGCGCGCCATCAACCCCGACGGCACACCCAAAGGCAACGAGGACTGGGAAGTCGGCCCGGTGCGCATCGGCTACGGCGCAGCCATCGGCGCGCGCACGGTAATCCTGCCCGGCGTCACCATCGGCCGGTTCGCCCTGGTGGGCGCCGGCGCGGTGGTCACACGCGACGTGCCTGCACATGGGCTGGTTGTGGGCACACCGGCGCGGCTGATCGGCTATGTCTGCGCCTGCGGCCGGCGATTGCAGGAGGCGGACGGTGGCCTGGCTTGCGCTCACTGCGGGGCCGCGTACAATGATCCACCCGTTTGAGCAAGCGCCGTGAGTTAGTCAGTCGCTCGGCTCACCTGTTGCACATCCGCCAGCGCGACGCGCTGGCGGATGCGGCGCTGCTGCATCCCGGTCCTTCCCCCAATTCGCATCCAGACCATCATTGACAGAAGATGCCGGCAGGTGTATGATGTGCAATAGAACAAATGTTCTATTGCGCGAAACCTGATCTGCGATTCGGGCCGGTGGATTACGGGGTTGACGAGGAGGAAGCAGCGATGTCTCCTGCACGCAAGGCGGCGCGCACCCGCCGTCGCACAAAATACGCATCCAGCCAGGCTCGGCCGCCGACACGTCGCGGGCCGTGGCTGTCGGGATCCTTCTACCTGGTCGCCATGCTGGTGATCGGCGCGCTGGTGGTGATTGCCGCGCGATTGGTACATCCGGCCGCGCTGCCGGTCGTGATCCTGGGCGCGGTGCTCGCCGTATCGGTTGTCGGTATCCTACAGTTGGTTCAGGACGGGAAGCTCTCCGAGAGAACTTTCGCGAGCCTGTTGGGCTATGTGCTGCGGAGCATCGCGTGGTTCACCGCAAAGTTGCGGCGACCGCCGCGCTCAGAACCTGACGAAGCGTCTCGACGCTCCTCCAACCAAGATGCGCCATGACCTCTGTGGGGCAGCGAAAAGCTGGCAGATGCACGGTTTGGTCACATACGCAGGACTCGACCTTGTCAGCACTGAACGATCAGTCAGGTCGAGTCCTGGTTCTTTTGGCGCCGTCTAGGGCTTGGCGACGCTGATCTCGCGCATCAGGGTGTTGTTGGTCTCATCACTCTCAGCCACCGTCGCACCCGTGTCGACCGTGACCTTGGTGTTGAGCTTGGCGTACCAACTGGGATAGCCGGCATAGTTGCAGGTCAGGATGCGGCCGCCGTTGGCGACCAGGCTCTCGACGGGCCACTCGCAGGCGGGGGTGGGATAGTTCTCGCCCGGCCACCAGCGCAC
>JALOOE010000330.1 GCA_025454565.1 Anaerolineae bacterium | reverse complement strand
AACCCGGCAGGAACGGACGCAGCGCGCTACCGGCCACCCGCAGCCATGTGCGCTCCTGCCACCAGAACGGCGCCAACAGCGCCAACCCGTCCGGCGGCGTATCCCCTGCGCCGACGCTCAGGCTCACCGCCGCACCCATCGAGTAGCCGGCGAGCAAGAGCGGGCGATGCCCGGCCTGACGCAGCGCGGACAGCGCATCTTCTACGGCGGCAATCCACTCGCCCCGGTGACGCTGTGACAACGTCTCAATCTCTGGGCCGAAGCCGGGCAAAAGCAATCCATGAACCGTCCAGCCATCCTGATGGAGCATCTCGGCCAGCGGGCGCATCTCGGCTGGCGTGCCAGGGAAGCCGTGCACCAGCACTGCGGCCGGCCTCCCACCGTCAAGGCGAAAGGCGCGATGTTCGGAACCCTGAAACACGGCGAGATCGGCGACGCGAAATTCCTTCAGCGGCACGCTGCGCGCGTGGATCAGATCGAAGAGGAAGAGGAAGCCGCCCTGGATGATGATCCCCCACCCCGAGCCGCGCAGAAAAAGGTCTTCCCGGCCCGCCGAGAGGGCCAGGAAGATGCCTCCGCCGATATACAGCACATCCAGCCCGGTGTTGATCCACAAGAGCCGTCGGAGCTTGCGTCCTTCGCGCTCGATGCTCGCAGCATCGTGGACAGCCGCCTGCTGCCGGGCCGTGTTGCGCAGGCCAAAGGCTGCGATCGCCGCATCGATGGCGCCCCAGAGCAGCGCTTGTACGCCGAATCCGCGCCAGAACGGCGTGCCCACCAGCAGGAGCACGCCGCCGATCAGGATGCTGATCACGCTCCACAAGAGGAGCCGCCGCGCAAGAACGGCCTGGAAATCCCACAGCATGTGCGAACCGGAGATTCTGTCTACCAGGTGCGGAACTCCTCGCCGCAGCCGGACATCTTCGTCGGTGTGATAGCCGGCGCCGCCTTAGCCGGCTCAGGCGCGGGTGCGGGGACCGGCGTCCAGTAGGCGGCCATCTTGCGGCCATACGCCGGGTCGCCGCCGGGGATCTCGCGGTCGCCGATCACGAAGGTGTAGCGTCCCACCTGTGCATCGTCGCTCCAGATGGCAACCGTATAGCGCCCGTCGGCAGGCAGGGTCACGCGTTCTTCCTGCCGCTCCCAATACGATTTGCGACCGAACGGTTCGTAGAAGGTCTTCGCCGGGCCGGTCAGCGCCGGGAGGAGGTAGGCGCCCGCGTCAACCGGCTTCTCCACCTTGGCCGGCAGGCTGGCGGAGCCGAGGCCCGGCCCCATCAGCGCCATGGTCGGGGCGAAACTCTCCTGCCCGGCGATCTGCGGAATCACGATGCTGAGCAGGATCGTCTGCCCCTTTTTGCCGTCGAACGTGAAGTAGTCGACATCGGTCCGGTTGTCCAGCGTGGCGTAGATCGCCGTCGAGACGGTCGGTTTCGCCACGAGCCACGGCTTCTCCGCCGTGATCTCTTCCTCTTCAAAGAACGGCTGGTGTGCCAGGGCCGGCGATACACTCATGGCCAAAAGGATCAGGGTCAATACAACAATGGTCACGCGTCTCATATCTCTACCTCACTCTCATCTCTCAAACAGTGCCGCTCACACTTTCTCTACTGGCAGTGATTGGGCAACCGCCCGATTCAGTTGATCCAAGACATCCAAGAGCGTCTTGGTCGGCGGGATGTCGCTCATTGACGAAGCGTGATGCGCATACCGAATCACGCCGCCGCGATCCACGATCGCCAGCTCAGGCATCCGTCCCAGCTTCAGCAGGTTAACTTCCTGACCGTACAGGTTGGCGACCTTGTGATCCGGGTCAGCGAGGCCAGGGAACGGCAGGCGCTCACGCTGCCAATAAGCCTGCACGGCCTTCCGATCTTCCGGGCAGACCACCAATACCTCAGCGTCGCGAGCAGTGAATTGTGCGTAGTCTTGGCGCAACTGCGCCATATGCCGTCGGCAGTGCGGTCACTGCAGGCTCCGGTTGAACACCAGTGCGACATGCTTGCTGCGGAAATCCGCCAGATGCACCGTCCGTCCCTCGTGATCCACGAGGGTGAAGTCGGGCGCCGGGATGTTTTCGAGTTGCTTTGCCATTTCTACCTCACCAATCTGATACGATCATTTGCTGCCGACCGATGCCAGAAGCGCGGTTGTGGCAGCGACGATCTGTGCTTGCTGTGCTTCGCGGCTGATGGTTGCCTGCCCATCGCCAGCCTGCGTGCCGTACCAGCCGAATTGGGCGTGGTTGCCGCCTTCGATCGACGTAAACGTTGCCGATGCCGGCAGCAGCGCCTTCGAGGACGGGATCTTGGCCGCCTGGCCGTCCTTCGTGCCGTAGATCGACGTGACCTTCAGGGTACGATCGGCCAGGCTGTTGTTGTCGGCCGGATAGGATGCCCACAGCGCCAAGCCGTCGGCCGCGTCCGGCTTGCCGTAGAGATAAGCCGACGCCATCGCGCCGCCCAAGGAATGCCCGCCGATGACCCAATGCTCGATCTCGGGATGCGCGGCGATCACCTGATCCGCGCGATTCACGCCGAAGACCGCCAGGTTGAGTGGCATCGGCACGAGGGCCACCAGATAGCCGCTCTCGGCAATCTGCCGGAGCATGGGCGCATAGGCGCGCGCGTCGACGTGGCCGCCCGGATAGAAGATGAAACCGGTGGTAGGTTGCGTCCCGACCGGGCTGAAGGTGATCCATGGGCCGCTCCCCACCTGAACCTTGGCGTCTGATTGCAGGGCCGCTGTCGCCTCTGGCATCGGTCCCGACGGCGTGCTGCCCCAGATGACGAATCCGATGAGCGCGACTGCCAGGACAACGATGATGCCGAGGCCGACCCATTTCAGAATGCGCATCTTTCCCCCTCATGCTCTAGCCCCCGACCGCGTCGGGGATCGACTTCCTATGTTGCCGCCGTTAAGAATCGTTGCGCCTACGCGCCTGCTTCGCCATACGCGGTTGGCTCGCCGCGCAACGGCAGCGGCGGATCGGGCCGAGTGATCAGACGCCGGTAGGCGAAAGAGGTGACCCAGATCATGAGCACTGCGCCGAAGATGCCGGGCGCCCACGCCCCCAGGCTTCCGAGCAGCAATGCCGCCAACGACGGACCGATCACGCGCGACAGGCTCTCGGCCGAAGATGCCAGGCCCAGCGTGCCGCCGATTTCCTCCGGGTAGACCGATTTGGTCAGCGCGCTGTTGATGACCGTATTGAGGATGCCGGTGCCGAGCGAAAGTGGGATGAGCACGATCAGCAGCAGCGGCAGGCTGGGCACCAGCGCCCAGGCAGCTAAGGAAACGGCCATGAGCGCAGACGCCCACAGGATGAGCCGGCTCTCGGAGAAGCTGGCCGTCAGCCGGCCGATTGCCACGCCTTGCACCAGCACCACGAGCACGCCGACATATGCCAACACCAGGCCGGTGCCCTGGGCATCCAACCCCAAGCGCGCGGCGGCGTAGAGAGCGAAGACACCCTGGAACGCAGCGGACGCCAGCCCGAAGATGAAGCGAATGTGAATCAACGGGCCGACGCGCGGGCGGTTGAGCGCCTCCCACAGCGC
Organism: Anaerolineae bacterium; assembly: GCA_025454565.1. Lineage (GTDB taxonomy): Bacteria > Chloroflexota > Anaerolineae > CG2-30-64-16 > CG2-30-64-16 > JALOOE01. The sequence continues at coordinate 655 of JALOOE010000330.1, read as the reverse complement.
TCGCGCGCTGAAGGCCGGCCGCGGCCGGCTCGCCATCGCGGCACGGCGCGCCGCGGTGAGCGACTCCGGCAGCAGGAAGAAGACCATGATCAGGTTGATCATCGAGAGCAGCGCGGCGGCGAAAGCCGGCGCCGGGTAGCCCCAACGGCTCAGCAGACCGCCGATGGCCGGCCCCAGGATGAAGCCCATGCCGAAGGCCGCGCCGATCAACCCCAGTCCCTTGGCGCGGTTCTTCTCGTCGGTCACGTCGGTGATATACGCTTGCGCCACGGAGATGTTGCCGCCCGTCAAGCCATCGATGACGCGACTGAGGAATAGGATGCCGATGACGACTTCATCTTGAAGGAGCGTGTTGCCCGCGACCATCTTGCCGATTGGCTCAGCCAGGCCCAACAGCAGGAAGCCGATGAACGTCCCGAAGATGCTCACCAGCAGGATCGGGCGGCGACCATAGCGGTCGGACATGCGCCCCAGCACCGGTGCGCCGATCATTTGCGCCAGCGCGTAGACCGACGCCAACAGGCCAACTATGAGTGCGCTGGCGCCATACTTCTGCGCATAGAACGGCAGCAATGGCAAAATCAGACCGAAGCCCAGAAGATCGACAAAGACGATGACGAAGATCGTCGCAAGACGACTCTTACCCAAATTCACT
>JALOOE010000329.1 GCA_025454565.1 Anaerolineae bacterium | reverse complement strand
TAAGCGGTGAGGGTTGCGCCGGCGTCGATGTCAACGAGCTTCAGGCTGACCACGGGCGCAGCGGCCGTCAGCGTTCCTGAGGCTTCTTCCACGGACGCCGAGACGCCCCAAGGGAAAGGAATCCGTTCCGCGATGGGAGCGCCCGTAGGCACGGCCCCGGTCGATTCGCCCGCGTTGAGCCCGATACGCAGCTCATAGTCGCCGGAGGTCGCGCGGCCGAGCGCTGAAAGCGAGCTGCTGGCGATCAATACATAATCGCCCGGTGCGGGGACAACGTACGCCAGGGCGGCCGCGTAGCCAACGCCACCATCGTCATCGAAGGCCAGGAAGTAACGGTTCCTCAGTTCGTCCAGAGCCAGGGCCACGCTCTCATTCGCGGCCAGGAGGCGCTGGAGATCCGCCTGGTAGCGGGTGCCGATTTCCTCCAGCGACATGGTGGTGTCAACGATCCCGAGCGCCGGGTCCAGATTGCCTGAAGTCGCCCGCATCGAGACAGTGAGTTGGTCCCCGGCCCGGAGGCCGTTCAGAAGGTAAGCGTGGGTCTCAGCGGCCTGCAAGCGTCCCGTAATCCGCTGGACGCGCGCCGGCTGGTCCTGGGCGGCGGAGAGACTCGCCTGGGTGAGCATAACGCCCACCAGGAGAACCCCTATACCAAAAAACAAGGCTGCAAGAGATCGCGGCTTCACAGTTGTCCCCCGGATGGATTCAAGAAACGCCGTTGACAGGCTGACTGCATTGTAACCCATCGGGGGTGCATTGTCACGCCTGAGTGTTCCTACTTTGATTGCGGCTTCTGTACCGCCGGCAAGTCCGGCGCGGCTGCCTCGCCCCGTCCGCCCAACCGCTTTGTCGTCGGGATCAAGATCAGCGGCAGGACGATGGGCACGTAGAAGATCGTCACGACCATCAGCAGAAACATCAGCCCGACGCCCAGGGAGAGATTCCCCTTCGCGGCCGCCACCTCTTTGACCAGGAAGGGCGCGCCTGCCGTCGTCGCCAGCACGATCAGACCGATCTGCAGCGACTGGTCGAGCGGGAGCACCCGCGTGATCGCGAAGGCGAGCAGCGGCACGAGCATGAAGTTCGCCAGCAGCGCCACGAAGACCAGGCCGCGTTCTTCAGGGGCTGGGGGATCTGCGCCACGGTCAGGCTCAACCCCGTCCCCAACATGCTGGCGACGACGAACGTGAGGCCGGCCAACGCAGCGATGGCAGAAAAGAACTGATCGAGTGTCATGTCAAGCTCGTTTTCAGTACGAGTTCCGAACTTCTACAAAACAACGCCGTGTAGGCCCGTTGGGCCTACACGGCTCGAACCTGTCGCTCATCCCGGATCGAGATCAAGTAGCTAAATGTCCAGGGTCTTGCGAAGTGTTTCCAGCTCCGCGTCCGATGGCAGCCAGACCAACTTGGGGTCAAGACGGTATGTCCAGGGCGCGGCATTCTTCCACCCGTTCCGCATTCTCATCCCGTGGTAGACGCTTTCGCGGTCTTCCACCTTATCCCCTTCAAACCCATCAATGATGTTGTGCACCTGTGTGAAGCCAGCCTTGGCAAGCGCGTTCACCGCCATGGCGCTGCGGCCGCCCGATCGGCACATCACCAGGATCGTGTCATCCGGCTTGAAACGCTCTGACACATGGGCAATGAAGTCTTTATTGCCCACGACCGAGTAATTCCCCTTTTTGGCATCCCAATTGTAGGTGGGGAAAGCGAGTGGGACGTTCGCCGCCATCTCCGCGTGGCCGATCAACACGTACTCCTCGAAAGTACGAACGTCGAGCACCTTGATGCGCTCAGGATCGGCCTTCCACATTTCGTAGGCTTCCCGGGCAGTCACATACAGCCCCAAACTGGTCAGTTTCTCCTCAAGCACCTGGTGGGTTGACCGAGGAGTTTTGATCTCAACCGTGTTCATTGGCCTATGTCCTCTCTGAAATAGTTTTGTGGTGTATGAGCAGGTCCGCCCATACACCACAAAGTGAATAACCAGCGTTGCCGAGCTATCTCCCGACTATCCGAGCCGCGTGCCTTCGACCTCGAGCCCGCCTCCACTGGGAAGCTTGCTCCAGCTCCTTCTCTGCCATTCTTCCTTAAGCACCTCAACCGCCGCCTGCTCCAGGAATTCCGGCGCCGCCCACGCATCCACATCGAAGTCGTTCTTAATGTAGCCGTGGCTGAACATGAAGTCCTTGCCGATCTTGATGCATTGCATGTTCATCGCACTCAGGCTCGGCACCATGTCGACATCCTTGATGCCCTGATAGGTATCCTCGGCGTCCAGATAGAACGTCTGCCGGTTGAGGATCGCTCCTGCAGCGTGCTTATTCTCGTTAGCCCAGCGCCCGACCTTGATCATGGCCTTCATGTAGGCGATGACGAGTTCGGGGTGCTCCGTGGCCATCACGTCGGTGCACGTGATGACGGCGGGCGTATTCGCGACCTGTAACGTCCAGTCCGGGTACATGGACAGATCAAAGATCATTTTAATCTGCCCCGTTGCCTCCTGAAGGTGTTGGAAGACCTTGCTCTGGGTGTAGATGGCGTCGACCGTCCCCGCCAGCAGCGCCTTCTCCAGCGGGCGGAAGGCGTAGTCGTGCTTGTGGTCGCGTCGCATCCACAGCTCCGACGGGTTGTTCATGGTCACTTGCAGCATTTCGGGCTTGTCATACCAGTCATCGGGGTAGGGGAACTCAACAAGCTCGATGTCATCCATCGTCATGTCGTTCAGCATCAGAATGTTTTCGATGCCCATGTGTTCCTGGATGCGCCACCAGTCGTTCTTGATAGTATTCAGGCTTTTCGAAATGCCGATCCTCTTGCCCTTCAGATCTTTCACCCGGAAGATCGGATCCCGGGAGCGCACAATCAAACCACCACCCTCGTACACCCAGGTCGCGCCTAGTAATACGGTGCGGCGGAGGTCGGCGTGAACATGGATTGGGGGATACAGACCCCCGAAACGGATCAGGTTGTCGAGGTTGTGGACATAGTGCGGATACCAGTTGTTCTCGGGTGCGTGGCGGAAGTAGGCGTACTCGACGCCGATCTTCTTGAACTCCTCACGGCACCACCCCAACTCCTGGTCAACGTTGTTGGCGGATACCATCGGGCAGTTGGTGAACCACACCTCTTTCCAGTTCAATGGTACCTTAGTGGACACTCTTTCGGTAGGCATGACTTGTTCCTTTCTTAGAATCACCGGCTTGGAGATTTTGGAGAGATCTCCGGGAAAGCATAGAGTCGGTTCACCGCTCTTGGTCTGTGCTTCCTCAGTCATCGTAAGTTCTCTCTGCTCGCTTGGTTGCACATCGCCCACTGGATTGGTGGTGATAGTGCTATCCGGGTAGCCAGGCTCGGTCGCCTGGATGATCTGAGGATTCTTGCCCGGCGCGCCTCCTTCGTATAGCTTTGTGGATACGAGCCAGGATGGCCGGCGGGGATGCGATCGCGGTTAGCAGCCCCGGCGCCGGCGACGCTGGCGATGTCCAGGATGACCGCCGGGCCCAGCCACAGCCAGTCCAGGCCCTGAATGCCGCCGACACCCTAGTGCCGGGCTTGCCACGGTAACAACATCTCGACAAGTCGAGGACTCTGGAGTGCCGGACTTGTCCGGCGCATATTCGGGATAGACTGCGTAAGTCCCTGATCGAGATAGATCGAATCGCGAAGCGTCATCCGATGGACAGGCGGTCCACTGACAACACCGGTAGATGCAACTCATACAGCGTGTTGAGCACCCCGGCCAGGGCGGCCTGATCAGCCAGCTCACCCAACAATGTGGTCACAGGTGACCCGGCTTCCGGCGAGCGTTCCGTGATGGTCATGCCTTCCAGGCGATCGCACCATCTGGCCGGGACGCGACCCTCCACGCCAATCCGGTACGTCGCCGGGCTATCAAACCCGGAATAGCTCGGAGGCAATACAGTATTCATGTTGTCAGTGTAGCGCGAATGCATGGGGCGTGATACCACCGAAGGGCGTAAATGAGGTGTAGCGCAATCGAACAGGAAGAGGCAGATCAGTGCGGAGGTAGGATTTCGAGGGCTTCGGCCTTGATCACGGCGTCCCAGCGCTTGTTGACGCCGAGCTTGCCATAGAGGTTGACCAGGTGGCGTTTCACGGTCATCGGGGAGAGGACTAACTTGTGGGCGATCTCTTTGTTGCTCAGACGTTCACGCAGTAGCGCCAGGATCCGTGAATCCCGGATTGGGTATAGCCGGTCTCGGTTTTCTTGCGAGGCTCAGGGAACACGGCCAGGATGCGGCGAACGGTCTCGGCAAAGTCTTGCTTGGCCAGGCGAGGTAGCATGTTCTGCATGGGCAGTCCCAGATCGACGAAAGCCCGGATGACGCCGCTGGGCCGCGCGAGCGCCACCGCCTGCTGCAACACGGCGAGCGCATCGCCGGTCTTCTTCTGTGTCTCGAGCGCCAGGGCACGCAGCGCCAGGACCTCGATTTGGAAGCGGATGCTGAAGGTGCGCAGGGCGATCTCGTGCAGCGCGTCCAGGATGGCAAGCGCCGCCTGCACATCCGCATCCGTGCCTCGCGCCAGGAGGATTCGGGACTTGGTCAGGTGCGGGTCTTGCAGCCAGGTCAACAGCCGATCCGGCACTGGCGCTATATAGGCATCCAGTGTCTCCCTGCCGATACGCCAGTTGCGCGCGCAGCGAACGCGCATCATCGCCTTCCTGTCCCAGCCGCTCCAAGTCAAGGTGAGTGAGTAGCGCCAGCAGCTCTGAGGCTTCGGAGATCTCTGCCCCGGCCAGATGCACCAGCGCCAGACCGATCAGACCGTTGCGCGCGGCTTGCGCATGAACAGCGTAGCGTCTCTCGACGAGCCACTCAAAATGCAGTCTGGCGGCGTCCAACTCATTCCAGCAGTAGTGCACTACTCCGAGAAAGTAGTGTGCAAACCCCTGCCGTATCAGCAACCGATCCGGCGGCGCCTGCTCAAGTATCACTTGCGCCATCTGACTTGCTTGCTCCAGGTAGCCTGTCTCAAGGGCGTTGAAACACACAGCATAGAGGAGCCGTACGGCATAGGCATCTGTTTTCGAGGGCAGAGACTCATACTCGTCGATCAGCTTGCGGTGGGCGGTGGCGTCACGGCCGCTGGCGCGCATGCTCATCGCCCAGTAGAGTAGCGCGCCGCCGCGGCCATACCCCCACGCTTCAGGCAAAAGCGCAAGCGCCTTCTCGCAGCATACGATGGCGTGGTCTGCATGGCTTTTGGCAAACGCCTCCTGGCCTCGCAAGACGGCGATCATCC
>JALOOE010000328.1 GCA_025454565.1 Anaerolineae bacterium | reverse complement strand
CCCCTGACCCTGGCGTTGAGCATTCCGGCGTTTATCCTGTCCTGGGTTATCGGCATTTCGCTCGGCGTCTACTCAGCAACCCATCAGTACTCGGCGGGCGACAACATTTTCACAGTGCTCGCGTTCTTGGGCCTCGGTCTACCCTCCTTCATGATCGCGCTGATTCTGCTGGTGGTGATCTGGCAAACCACCGGCAACGTCTATACCGGGCTTTTCTCCGCCGAGTTCGCCAAGGCTCCGTGGTCGCTCGCCAAGGTCGTCGATCTGATCCAGCATCTTTGGATCCCGATCTTCGCCATCGTGTTCGGCGGCATGGCTTGGGTGATGCGCGTCATGCGTGGCAACCTGCTCGACGAGCTGCGCGTGAACTATGTCCAGGCCTGCCGGGCCAAGGGCGTGCCCGAAGGCACCGTCATCTGGAAGCACGCGGTGCGCAACGCGTTCCATCCGCTGGTGATGGCGTTGGGCGGCGTGCTGGCCTGGCTGCTCAGTGGCACGGCGATCGTGGAACAGGTATTGGGTTTGCCGACACTCGGTCCACTGTACATCAGCGCGACGATGGAGCAGGACGTCTATCTTTCCGGTACGATCCTGATCCTGCTCAGTTTCATGCTGGTGCTCGGCAACCTGTTGGCTGATATCGCCCTGGTGTTCCTGGATCCCAGGATCCGGTACGATTGAGCGCGTGAGGAAGATGAGATGACAGCAGCAAGCATTGGATCAACACCGGCCGCGGGAAAAACCAGCGCCGAGGAACGCAAGGCGAACCTATCCGTTCGCCAGCTTATGATACTTCGTTTCCGGCGCAGCAAGTTGGCTGTGGTCGGCGCGGTCGTTCTTGCTATTATGTACACCTCGATGATCTTCGCCGGCTTTATCTCACCATACACTGAGACGACGACCCACGAAAGATACGTGTCTGCGCCGCCGTTCTGGCCGAAGTTCATTGACGCCGAGGGGCAGTTCCACCTGCGGCCCTTCATGTACGGCATCACATCCACCACCGATCGGGCGACCTTCAAAAAAGTCTATGTCGAAGATACCTCCCAGATGTATCCGGTGTACTTCTTCAAAGCCGGCTTGCCGTACAAGTTGCTCGGTGTCATCGAGACCGATATCCACCTGTTCCAGGTGGAGGAGCCGGGCAAAATCTTCCTCTTGGGGACGGATCGAAACGGCCGGGACCAGTTCTCGCGCATTATGTATGGCTCTCAGGTCTCCCTGACTATAGGTTTGGTAGGTGTGATGATGAGCCTGGCCATCGGTTCTTTCCTCGGCGTTGCCAGCGGCTATTATGGCGGGGCGATCGACAACATCACGCAGCGCACCATCGAGATCATCCAGTCGATCCCCCAGATTCCGCTGTGGCTGGCCCTGGCCGCAGCCGTGCCCGCCACCTGGGACCCCATGCAGGTCTACTTCGGCATCATCATCGTCCTCTCGCTGGTGACCTGGGGCGGCCTGGCCCGGCAGGTGCGCGGCATCACCCTCTCGCTGCGCGAGTCCGATTTCGTGACGGCGGCGCGCTATACCAACTGCCGCACGCGGCGCATCCTCTCACGGCATCTGCTGCCCAACACCTACAGCCACTTGCTGGTGATCGCAACCCTGGCCATCCCCGGCATGATCCTCGGCGAGACCGCGTTGAGCTTCCTCGGCCTGGGCATCCGCCCACCGATGGTGAGCTGGGGCGTCTTGCTGAATGAAGCGCAGCAGGTGCGTGTGCTATTGCAAAACCCGTGGCTTCTCAGTCCAATCGCCTTCGTGCTGGTGACTGTCGTGTCGTATAACTTCGTTGGCGACGGCTTGCGGGACGCTGCCGACCCCTTTGCTGGGGAATAGGAAGGGGAACCCTGATGGAAAACGAGCAACTCCTGGAAGTGCAGGATCTCAAAACCTACTTCTACACCGAGCGAGGCGTGGTGCGCGCGGTCGATGGCGTCACCTTCGACGTTAAGCGTGGCCGCACACTTGGCGTGGTCGGCGAGAGCGGCTGCGGTAAATCGATCACCAGCTTCTCCGTGCTCCGGCTGCTGCAGAAACCGGGCAAAATCGTGAGCGGCCAGATCCTCTATCATAAGCGGGAAGATGACGGCAACGAAGAAGTCCTCGACCTCACCAGCCTGAATCCGAACAGCTACACCATGCGCAGCGTTCGCGGCGGCGAGATCTCGATGATTTTCCAGGAGCCGATGACCTCGCTCGACCCGGTGTACACCGTCGGCAACCAGATCGTCGAAGGCATCACCTACCATCTCAAGGTCTCACAGGCTGAGGCGAGAGAGATGGCGATTGCGATGCTGGGACGCGTGAATATGCCGGAGCCTCAGCGCGTGGTCGACAGCTATCCCCACCAGCTATCCGGCGGCATGCGCCAACGCGCGATGATCGCGATGGCCCTCGCGTGCCGCCCCAGCCTGCTGATCGCCGACGAGCCGACGACCGCCCTCGACGTGACCACCGAGGCCCAAATCCTGGAGCTGCTACGCGATCTCCAGAAAGAATTCGGCATGGCGATCATGTACATCACACACAACCTGGGGGTCGTCGCCGAGATGGTCGAGGAAGCGATCGTGATGTACATGGGCAAGGTCGTAGAGCGAGCGCCCGTCCGGGATCTGTTCTACGATCCCAAGCACCCGTACATGATCGCGCTTTTGCAGTCGATCCCCAAGCTGGGCCGCAAAAACCAGGCGCGCCTGCAGGCCATTTCCGGCATGGTGCCCAGCCCATTCGCCATCCCGGCAGGCTGCCCATTCCACCCCCGCTGCCCCAAGTTCATGCCTGGGGTGTGCGAGATGTCCGAGCCGCCTGTTGTCGATCTTAACAGCGACCGTTACGTGCGCTGCTTCCTGTATCAGTAGGGCCGCTCCCGAAGCGGATGAGAGAAGCGGAATGACAGACAACCATCAGCAACCGATCCTCGAAGTGAAGGATCTCAAAAAGCATTACCCGATCATCAAAGGCTTCAACCGGAAACTGGTGGGCTACACAAAGGCCGTTGACGGGGTCAGCTTCGCGGTGCCGACAGCGCACACCCTGGGCCTCGTCGGAGAGAGCGGGTGCGGCAAATCGACCACAGGGCACTGCATCATGCGCGGCATCGAGCCGACAGCCGGCCAGGTCATCTTCCATGATCGGGAGCGCGGGCCGATAGATGTCGCCCAGGCCGACCCAAACATGCTGCGCCACGTGCGTCTGAACATGCAGATGGTGTTCCAGGACCCCAGCTCATCCATGAATCCGCGCATGACGGTGTTCGATATCGTGAGCGAGCCGTTGACCGTCAACAATGTGGCGCGCGGCAAGGATCTGCAAGATCGCGTCGCCGAGCTGCTGCGCGTGGTAGGCCTATTGCCCGAGCACATGCACCGTTTCCCGCACGCGTTCAGCGGCGGCCAGCGACAGAGGATCGCGGTCGCCCGCTCCCTGGCGCTCCGGCCGCAGTTCATCATCGCCGACGAACCGGTCTCCGCACTCGATGTCTCGATCCAGGCGCAGACACTCAATCTGCTCCAGGATCTGCAGGAGCAGTTTGATCTGTCCTACCTCTTCATTTCGCACGATCTGAGTGTGGTGGAGCACGTCAGCGACGTGGTGGCCGTGATGTATGTGGGCAAGCTGGCGGAGATGGCCGAGACCGAAGAGCTATACCACAATCCGAAACATCCCTATACGGAAGCGTTGCTATCGAGCGTGCCCAATCCCGATCCGGGCGTGGTCAAAAATCGGATCGTGCTGGCGGGCGAGGTGCCCAGCCCGCGCAAGCCGCCCACGGGCTGCTATTTCCATCCGCGCTGCAATTACGCCGTCTCGGATTGCGCCGAGAACGCGCCGCCCCTGCGCGAGATCTCGCCCGGTCACACCGTCGCCTGCCATCTGGCCGACAAGCTCACGCTGCGCGGGGTCACAGCCGTGCGGATCTAGGTCGGTCCGAACTTTCGAGGTTGTGCCGGGGCGAAGTCAGCACAACCTCGAAAATCTGCATCTCTCGCCCCGTCTCTCAGGCGCACGCGCTCTCGAACATCGCAAGGGCGTTCTCCAGCTTCACATCCCAGTGCAATTCGGTGTCCGGCGTGCCGAAGCTGAGCAACTGGCTCACGTCGATGCCGCCCGTCAGGAAGAGCCGCGGATAACGTTGCCGCACCGCCCCCACCGTCATCCCCGCCAGCACCTCCAACGGGTTGAGACCATCGATCCCGGCCGCGACCAGGTCGTCGAGCACCGGGAAGAGGTTGCCGTCGGAATGATAGAGGCAGATCGTGTCGCGCGCATGCCAGGCGTCGGTCAGCGCCTTAAGGCGCGGAGCCCAGTGGCGGCGCAGCCACTTCGGCGAGAAGATCGTCCCGGTCTTGTACGCGATGTCGTCGTAAGTCAGAACGATAGGCACCAAGTCGGGATCGGCAATGGCGGCCACCCGGCGCAGTTCGGCCCGGTTGCGCGCATCGAGCCATTCCTCCACCAGGTCAGGCGCGTCGGCGAGCAGATACGAGAAATCCTCCAGCCCGGCGACCCAAAACATATAGTCCAGGCCGACGCCGCTCTCGATGACGAGCACGGCAGGATCGCCGCGGCCGGTGGGATCGGCTGCGGCGAAGGCGTCCAGCCAAGCTTGCACGCGGGCCCGGTGGCTATCGACATAGCTGCGACCAAAAGCGAGCGCTTCCGCGCGGCGGATCTCCCCTTTGATCCACTCGATCAGGCCGGGGATATCGTGCCAGGGACGCTCGACGATCCAACTCGTCCAGCGCTCCTGCTGCATCACGATGCCGTTCTCCTGGCGGGTCAAAGCCGGCGCGTACGGACCGGCGCCCGGCGAGCGCGTCATATCCAGCGCGGCCGAGATCGCGATGCCCATCAGCCGCTTGCCGTTCTCGACGGTCAACGGCTCGCCCGTGAAGTGCTCGACCACGGGTTGGTTTTGCAGCAGGTCGTAGATCGGTATGCGATCGGTTTCTGCGAACCGGACCGTGCGCAGCACGCGTTCGCGTTTGGTCATCAGAGCCATGTCGCCTCCAGGCAGCTCACCCGGCGCGCCCGGCGGTTCGCCACCGCTCCAGCACAGCGCGCACCCGCGCGACCTGGATGGCGACCTCCGCATATTCATCCTGGCCGGAGTGATGCTCGACGCCCCAGAAGCCGGCGTAGCCCGCCGCGCTCAGCATCGTCATGCTCTGCTCCAGCGCGTTCGTCACGACCTCCATCGAGACGTGCGTATGCATCGCCCACGGCGCCATCAACGCGTCGCCGGCGTTGCCGCGGAAGTGCAGCAACATGCCGAAACCGGGATGATCCACTGCTTTGCAGATGCGCACCATGTTCTCCGGCACGACCTCCGCGCCCCAGTGGTTCTCCGGCCCGACCCGATACCCATTGTCATAGGCGCGCTGGGCATACTCCCGATAACGCGTCACGATGGCATCGAACTGCTCGTCCGTGAAGGTCTCGGCGCGCACCCCGGCATCGATGCGGACGGTGCGCGCGCCCAGCAGCTCGGCGGCGCGCAGATACGCCAGGCCGTCGGCGTGATGCTTCGCCCTCACGTCGGGCTCGTCCTCCCAGATGTGCGGGCCGTCCACACACAGGTTCGCCAGCGCCAACTCGCGCTCCTCAAGCCCCTCCTTCACCTTCATCAGGAAGGCGTCCTCGATGGTGGGGAAAAAGCCGTTCCAAATGTCCGCAGAAGCCAGGCCGTAGCGATATCTGCAGCTTTCGAGGTAACCGAAGACGTCCAGCGTGCCTTCGCGCAGCAGGCCGTGGAAGGCATAAGATGCGATAGAGATGTTCATGGGATTCCTCAGCGCGTGCGACCCATGACAGGGGATCACTGGGGTCGCTCATACAGC
>JALOOE010000327.1 GCA_025454565.1 Anaerolineae bacterium | reverse complement strand
GATCGCAAGATCGCGTACTGCCTCACCAATCGCGCGCTCAACGTTATCCAGGTCGGTGGTTATGCACCGATCTTGCCTGATCCCCAAGTTGTTGTAGGAAGCCCGCTTCTCGACTTGGCGCCGGAGCTCAGCGGCAGTGAACGCGCATTGGCCGACCTCCTAGGCGGCAAGTTGCTGCGTTTCGAGCCGCCACCGCTGAATCACTCCGGCGCTACAGACGCCGCGCCCCACGTGACGATAGTGGACCTGCCGCATCGCGACGCACAAGGCCGGATCACGGGCGTCCTTCATATCGTTCAGGAGGTGATCGGCCCCGCACCATGCATGCTCGAACAAGCGGATACGTTGCGCCTGCTTCGTGACGAGTTACAGCAGCGCACTCTGGAGTTGACGGCTGCCCAGGCCGAGCTGCCCCCTCACCGCCATGACCGGCTACCTCGAACTGCTCCAGGGTAACGATACCAGCAACTTGACACCCGTGCAGCGGGAGTATCTGTCGATCATCGAGGGGAGCACGCAGCGCCTGGTGTCGATCATCACTGACCTGTTGGATGTGACCCGTCTCGAGTCAGGGCGGATCGCGCTGGTGTTGCGGCCGACGGATCTGGGCGCGCTGATTGAGTCAATCATGGCCGAACATGCCGGGGAATTCACCGCAAAAGCGTTGGAAGTCACCCTGAATCGGCCCACAGGATTGCCTGATGCGTTGTGCGACATCACGCGTGCCCGGCAGATTCTGAACCACCTGCTGAACAATGCCATCAAATTCACGCTGGCCGGAGGCTGCATCGCGGTCTCCCTGAATCGCGATGCAGAAGAGGGCTATCTGTTGCTGACCGTTGCCGATAGCGGCATCGGCATCCCCCCCGCAGAGCAGGACAAGGTCTTCGAGCGCTTCTATCGCGCAAGCAATGTCGCCTACATTGGGGCAGCCGGAGCCGGGCTCGGGTTACACCTCGCCCGCTCGCTCGTCGAATTGCACGGCGGCCGCATCTGGCTGGAGAGCGATTTGGATCACGGCGCCACCTTCTACGTCACATTCCCCATAGCTGACTCATAGACAGAATTCGGGTATAATGCGTGCGGCGGCAGGTAGCATGGCGCGCCCACCGGCGCAAGCACAACCCAACTTGCCTGGAGACAGAAAGGAGCTCACCATGTGGAAGGAGTTTAGGGAATTCATTGCTCGCGGCAATGTGTTCGACCTGGCCGTAGGCATCGTCATCGGCGCCGCTTTCACGGCAGTGATCAATTCGTTCGTCAAAGATTTGCTGATGCCGATCATCGGCTTCATCCTCGGCGGCGCCGACTTCAGCAATTACTTCTTAGTGCTGAAGGGGCCAGAGGGCGTGAAGTTCGCTACGTTGAAGGCGGCTCAGGATGCCGGCGCCGTTTCAATCAACTGGGGCCTATTCCTGAATGGGATTATCAACTTCCTGATCGTGGCGCTGGTGCTCTTCTTCCTGATCAAGGGCGTCAACAAGCTCTACAAACAGCCGGTTCCGACTCCCCCCGACGAAAAGGAGTGCCCCTACTGCTTCTCGAAGGTGCCGAAGAAGGCTACCCGCTGCCCACAATGCACGTCCGAGTTGAAGGCGTAGCAGCCGCTTGCTGACCACCGACAACCGCCACCTGCCACCTGCGCCGCCAGTCGCACGCCGAGCCGATGCGACTGGCGGTTGCTTTGTGAGCACAACAGCATCGTCGTGAGCACAACGCCCATCGCCCAGGAGAAATCGCATGGCTTCTGAAGCCGATCTGGCGCGCTATCGAGAGAATCTACAGACCGAACGCGATGCCAGCGCCCTCTACCTGAGCCTGGCCAGGGCCGAGCACAACGAGGCGCTGGCGAGTCTGTTCCGGCAGATGGCCGAGACCGAGCAAGACCACGCGGCATTCTGGGAAGCCAAGTTGCGCGAAGCCGGTGCGGAGGCGCCGCGCTATGTGCCGAGTTGGCGTACCCGCACCCTCGGCTGGATGGCGACGCGGTTCGGGCCAGCCTTCGTGCTGCCGACCATCGCCGGGTTGGAAAGCAGCATCGGATCGCAGTATGACACGCAGCCCGAGCCGGAAGTCGTCGAGATGGCGGCGCATGAACGCTCGCATGCGCAGGTGTTCAGCCGGCTGGCCCGCTCGCCGAGCGGACTCGAGGGCACGGCCGTGGCCCGTTTCGAAGGGCGGCATCGCGCAAGCGGCGGCAACGCGCTGCGCGCCGCGGTCCTGGGCGCCAACGACGGACTGCTCTCGGTGTTCAGCCTGTTGATGGGTGTCGCCGGGGCCGGCGTGGGGCCGCGCGAGATCCTGCTCACAGGTCTGGCGGGGATGTTGGCAGGCGGCCTTTCGATGGCGCTCGGCGAGTGGTTGTCGGTCCAGAGCTCGCGCGAGCTGTATGAGCATCAGATCGGCATCGAGCAACGCGAGCTGGCGGAGATGCCGGAAGAGGAGATGGCCGAGCTGGCGCTGATCTACGAGGCGAAGGGCATCGCGCCCGACACCGCCCGCGAGTTGGCTGCCGGGCTGCTCGCCGACAAGGGATCGGCGCTGGACACGCTGGCACGCGAGGAACTGGGCATCGATCCGACCGAATTGGGCGGTTCGGCGTGGGAAGCGGCCCTGATGTCGTTCTTGTTGTTTTCGGCCGGCGCGCTGGTGCCGGTATTCCCCTATTTCTTCCTCACCGGCGCCGCGGGCATCGTCGTGAGCGCCGTGCTCAGCCTGATCGCCCTGTTCATCATCGGCGCGGCCATCACGCTGATGACGGGCCGCAGCGTGCTCTATTCGGGCTTTCGGCAGGTGGGGTTCGGTCTGGCCGCGGCCGCAGTGACGTTCGGGGTCGGGCGGTTGCTGGGCGTAAACGTGGCGGGGTGAGAAACCGAGGTAGGGTCCCTTTGTGGTCGCCCCACGCAGGGCAGGCACGTCGCCCACGCAGGGCAGGCCTTCGTGCCTGCCCCTACCGTCACCGCGTCGCCAGCAGGTAGACTGCGCCATCCGCGCCGGCCATTGTGCCGTGCGAGAGGCCGCGCGGGAGCTCGATGCGATCGCCAGCCGCCAGTTCGATCAGTCGCTTTTCCGCCGGCAGGATCACGGTCAAGTCGCCGCTGACCAGCCAGAGCACCTCAGGGTAGATATGCGCGTGCGGCGGGTAGCCAGTCGCGGGCTCGCTGGCCCATCTGACGGCTTGATACCCGTCAGCCGCCAGTCGGGCGCGCAGCGTCTCCTCGGTCGGCCGCCCAGGTCCTTCCCACAGGCTCACCCGCACGGCCGGCTTTGAGATAGATGGAAATGGCAGGATGTTGTTGGGTTCGTCAGTCATGGTGCGTGATGCGTGAAACGTCAAACGTGAAACGTGAAACGTGAAACGTGATTCGTTGGTTTGCTGATTTGCTGACTTGCTGATCCGCTGATTCGCTCAAACGCTCGCCAGCACCGTCCCCATGTCATCCGTCGTATAGCCGCCCAGCGCCGTCACGCGCGCCGCAAAGGCCGGATCGCGGCAGATCTCCAGCAGGCGTGCCAGCACTGGATCATCATGGAAGCGCGCCGGGATGATCAGATCATACCGCTCATGATCGAGCGGCACAAAATCCAGGCCGAGCGCGCGTGCGGCAGCCAGGATGCCCATCCCACAGTCGGCCGCGCCCGAGGCGACCGCCGCTGCCACCGCAAGATGCGTGAACTCCTGCCGTTCGTAGCCCTGGATCGCCGCCGGGCGAATGCCGGCCTGTTTGAGCCGGTAATCCAGCAGGACCCGCGTGCCGGCCCCGCGCTGGCGATTGATGAAGACGATATCGGGTCGAGCCAGATCGCTTAAGGCCCAAATCCCTTTCGGATTACCTCTGGGCACGATCAGCCCCTGCTCGCGCTGTACGAAACCCAACACCACCACCGGCACGTCGGGCAGGTAGCGCTTGATATACGCGACGTTGTACTCGCCGGTCGCTTCGTCCAGCAGATGCGAGCCGGCGAAATGCGCCTCGCCGCGAGCCAGCGCCATAAGGCCGCCCAGGCTGCCCACGTTCGCCGAGCTGAGCCGCCAGCCGGGATGGCGTTGGCCCAGCTCATCGGCGAGCAGATCCAACGTCAGGTCGTGGCTGCCGATCGCGACGAGGGTGCGGCGGATCGCGGCGGGTGGCCGGTTGAGATCCACAGTGACCGCCGCGCCGGGTTCGAAGCCGCCCTCGCCGCGCGGGATGCGCACGATGCCGTCGGCTCGCACGAGCGACATGAGGATGCCCGAACCGCCGGCGAGCGGGGTCGCCACCACGCGCTCGCCGACCTGGCCGACGGTGACGCGCAGGAATTCCTCGTCCCCTTCCGGGCTGACGACCTTGCGGGTGATGGTCGCGTCGATTTGAGGCCGTTCGTCAGG
Organism: Anaerolineae bacterium; assembly: GCA_025454565.1. Taxonomy (GTDB): domain Bacteria; phylum Chloroflexota; class Anaerolineae; order CG2-30-64-16; family CG2-30-64-16; genus JALOOE01. The sequence continues at coordinate 292 of JALOOE010000327.1, read as the reverse complement.
CGGCTGGCCCAGCCAGCGCGCCACCGTCGGCTTGACCAGCAGCTCGCAGGTGATCGCAGCCGAGACGGGATAGCCGGGCAGGCCGATGAACGGGACTCGACGGACGACGGACGACTGCTGGTCGCCGACGCTTGGCTCTTGATGCCTGTCCCCTGACTCCTGCCGCCTGTCCCCTGGCTCCTGCCGCCTGTCCCCTGGCTCCTGATGCCTGTCCCCTGACTCCTGCCGCCTGTCCCCTGACTCCTGAGTGTCAACGATCCCCAAAATCACGGGATGGCCCGGTCGCACGGCG
>JALOOE010000326.1 GCA_025454565.1 Anaerolineae bacterium | reverse complement strand
CCACTTGCCGCTGCGATCGCTCAGAAAGGCGATGGATCGACCATCCGGGCTCCAGACCGGCGACACATTCTGCGGCAGCTTGGGCACGAGCGTGGTCGCCGGACGTGTCAGCGCCGTGGGATTGCCGCCGTCATTGTTCGCGACGAAGATCTCCCAGTGGTCCTTCTCCAGGCTTTGGAAGGCGATGCGGTCGCCGCTCGGTTGCCAGGCGGGATCCCGGAAGCGGGCTTCCTTCAGCAGCGCGACATTGGCGTCGGATTTGCCATTATCCTGAGTCGATTGGATGCCGCCGGCTGCGTAGACCAGGCCACGCGCTCCCCAATCCGGCGAGGTCGCCCCGGACATCGCTGGCACGTCCCGGTAGTTGCCGCCTTCGCGATCGACCGCTGCGAGCCCCCACCTGTCAGAGCGGATGGCTGGAAACATGCGATTGTACGGGAATATATCGGGCAGGCAGATGCCGTAGCCGGCGTCCCGGCAGACTTCCTCGCCGTTGACGTGGCTGAAGGCGATGGATCGGCCATCGGGGCTCCAGGCAGGAGTGCGTAGCTTCTCGGCACGCGTGAGCACGCGCCGCTCCTTGCCGTCATTCACACCGATCACGTAAAGGCTATGCGCGCCGCCATCGTCACGCCAGAACGCCACCGTCTGCCCGTCGGGGCTGAGCGCCGGATCGGCGCCCGTGGTCAACGCCCGCACACTGCCGGAGGCAAAATCGACCATCTGGATTTGGCCGCTCTGGGCCTGGATGACGAGCTTCCCGGTGAGACCGGTTGCCGCAGGCGTCTGCCGCTGTGCGCCGGGCACAGCAACCGGGGCCGCCGCGTTGACCCGATCCGTGATGGGCAACTGCGCCGGATCACCCGCCGGGCGCACGAAGCTGGACGAAACCCAGCCGATCTCTTTCCCGTCAGGCAAAGCCACGGCCAGCCACTCCGTCGATTTGTTTCGACCGGCAAGTGCAAGGGTGTCACCGGGCGAGCGGACGCCGATGACTGCATAATTCGTTCCTGGGCCGGCGCGCAGGTTCAGCGATTCTCCCACAGTGGTCACGGTGCCCGTGATCGACATCGTTGCGGTGATTGCTTTGCTGCTGACGCCAGCCGGCGACTGCGCCGGTTTCGCCGGCGCATCGCTGAGCGCCGGCAGGTTTTCTACCGCAAAGACCACCAACCGGGCTGCCGGGGTCCATCCTGTCTTGCCGTCGGCCGTCGTCACCTTCACCCACGCGCCATCGGCTGTGCGTCCGATGGCATCGAGCGCGCTACCGCGAGCCAGGGATTGGATCGCGGCGCCATCCGGCGCGTCATATAGGTCCGCGCCGGTTGAGCGCACCACGGCCACCGCGTTCGAATTGGCAGCCAATGTCGCAACCGGTAGGGTCAACGCCGCAACCAGTGCCAGCGCCAGGCTGATAACCAGCCCGACTCGCCGCACCCGGTGCGCGATCGCCGTGTGCCGGCGCGGTTGTGTCCTGCCCAGTGAAAAGCTCGAATGCGCTGTGTGCCTGACCATCCATTGCTCCTTAGGGGAGTTGCGCCGATCGTCGGGCGCGCAGCGCCCGGCTCGGCGCCCTCGACTTCACTCCCATACTAGCGGATTCGGACGCGCGCGACAAGTGCCAGGGGGGATAACTGCGCGGCGCGTTTTGGACATCTGGCGGTGCGAGATTAGCCGGAAGGCATGTGCCGAACGGCTGACACAGTCGGCTCCAACAGCATATTGATACGCGGGTGGGCGCATGCTACAATAGACGTCGTGAATCTTTGGCGCGGCGATCCACTACACATCACAGGTTTGATATGACGCACAGACTGCGGCAGTGGTTATCGTCGCGGCGACAACCGCTGCCATCGTTCCGGTTCCTTTTCACGCTGATGTATCTGGGCGTCATCGGCAGCATCGCCTATTTCAATACGCTTCTGAGCTGCGGGCGTCAGTTCTTGGGCGGGGGCGCCGGGGTCCTCGCGATTATCTTTCTGTTGCTGGTGGGTCTTGAGCAGGTTGAACATCGGCGCTACCGCTATGAGGCGCCGATGTCGATCGCCGTGGTCTTGCTTGTGTCGCGCGTGGTGTTGTTTCAGGGCGTGGCTGCGCTCGATTGTTCGATCCTCTCGATCCTGCTCTTCCCAATTATCCCGTTCAGCGCTTATTTTGCCTTCGGCGCAACCGTCAGCGCGTTGCTGAGCCTGTTCTACGCCGGTCTGGCCGTGGTGATGACCTGGCGGCACAACCCCGACTGGTATCTGAATCCGATGACTACCTACGTCCTGATTGCTTTCGTGCTGCTCCTCTTCTTCATGCAGATGCTCGCGCGCGCGATCCAGCGGGATGAAGCGAACCGGCGCGCGACGGAGAAGCTTCTGTTCAATCTCGAGGCATCCCATCGCACGCTTCAGGCATATGCCGAGCAGGTGGGCGAGCTGGTGGCGACGGAGGAGCGCAACCGCCTTGCGCGTGACATCCACGATTCCTTGGGCCACTCGCTGACGGCCGTCAACATCCAGCTCGAGAAGGCGCTGGCCTATTGGCAGCGCAGCCCTGACGAATCCCACCAAGCCATCCGCGATGCCAAGCAGGCGGCGAGCGAAGCGCTCCAGGAGGTGCGGCACTCCGTGGGCACATTGCGCGACCCCGATAGCCGGTTCTCGCTACGCGCGGCCCTCGAAGGCTTGACGCAGCGGATGACCGATCAGGGCCTGCCGACCGCTCTGACCATCACCGGGGACGAGAGCGATTACAACCGTTCCACGTTGGTGGCGCTCTTTCGTGCGACCCAGGAGGGGCTCACCAATGTCCAGCGGCATGCGCGCGCCAGCCAGGTCAAGCTGGATCTCTGTTTTGGGGAGGAGGCCGCCCGGCTGACATTGCAGGATGACGGGCGAGGCTTTGATACAACGCAGTTCGACGGCCAATCCGGTTCAGTCGAGGCCGGCTTTGGTCTGCAAGGCATCCGAGAGCGGCTGGATCTGGTGCGCGGGCAGGTGGAGATCAAGAGCGATCCCGGCCACGGGACGGAGCTGATCATGATCGCGCCCAAGCATCCGGTGGTGCTGGCGGGTCAGAGCGCGGCATTTACGCACTTCGCAGAGGCTGGAGCGGGCGATGGCTGACGTCAAGGTGCTGGTGGTCGACGACCAACGGCTGGTGCGCGAGGGGATCGCCTCGCTGCTCAGCATCCAGGAAGGGATCTCGGTGGTGGGCACCGCCGTTGACGGCCAGGAAGCGGTCGAGAAGGCGCTGGCTCTGTCGCCGGATGTGGTCCTCATGGATGTGCGGATGCCGGTGCTGGATGGGATCGAAGCTACGTTCCAGATCCGCCGGAAGCTGCCGGGCTGCCAGGTGCTGATGCTGACCACCTTTGACGACGAAGAGTACGTCGTAAAGTCGCTGCAGGCCGGGGCGACCGGCTATCTGCTCAAGGATATCCCCGCCGCGGATCTCGCGCAAGCCATCCGTCTGATCCGCGCGGGCATCTACCAGCTATCCCCCTCCGTGGCTGGCAAGCTCGTCGGGCAGTTGGGCGTCAAAGCGCGACCGGCGCCCCCCTCGCCTCTGGAGCACGATCTGACCGAGCGCGAGTTGGAGGTGCTGCGCCTGCTTGCCGCCGGCGCCACCAATCGCGAGATCGCCGAGACCCTTGTGGTCAGCGAAGGTACGGTGAAGAATCATGTCTCGAACATCCTCAGCCGGCTGGGGCTGCGCGACCGGATCCAGGCCGCGCTCTACGCGTATGACCACGATCTGAAGTGAACGATATGGTGCAGATCGGACTGGATCGCCTCATACACGACCGTCTATCCCTGGTTAGGGGCAGGCGGGTCGGACTGATCACGCACCCGGCGGCCGTCCTACCGGACTTCACCTCGGCGCTCGACGCGTTGCAGGCGGCCGGCGTGCAGGTGATCGCGCTCTTCGGCATGGAGCATGGGCTTGCCGGCGCAGCCGCCGACGGCGCGGCCGTGGCCGATGATCTCGACGCCCAGGCGCGCATCCCAATCTACAGCCTCTACGGCGCAACGCGCGAGCCGACGGCCGCGATGTTGGCCGGGGTGGACGTCTTGGTTTTTGACGTGCAGGATGTCGGCGTCCGCTTCTACACTTTCATCAGCACGCTCTACTATGCATTGCGCTCGGCCGGGAAACATGGGGTGCCCGTGATCGTGCTCGACCGGCCCAACCCGATCACCGGCCTCGCCGTCGAAGGGCCGCTGCTCGACTCCGGGCTCGAATCATTCGTCGGCATCGCAC
>JALOOE010000325.1 GCA_025454565.1 Anaerolineae bacterium | reverse complement strand
ACGGCGGTGGAGACGACGAAGAGCACGGCGGTCTGGCCGCGCGTTGCCAGCGTCCATTCGAGGTGCTCCAGCACACGGATGTCTCGCCAATAGGCCTTGCTGGGCACCATACGGCTGACATGGGTGAAGACATAGTCCGGACGGTAGCCGAAGAGGTTTTCAGCGTACTGGAGCAACAACTCCCGGCTCGCCAGCTTCTGCTCCAAAGTGATCGCGGCCGACGGCACGCCATTGTATACCAGGTCGATCCCCGCGTTGCTGAAGACGCCGCCGAGGAAGCGCAACTCATCCACCACGAGGTCGCCGACTGCGAAGAGCCGATTGCAGACGCCGGCGCGCTGGATCATCACGTGCTTGTAGAACCACGACTGGTCGCCGAAGACCTCGTCCATCCGGTTGCCTTGCGCCATGCCCAGCCGCAGGGCGTTGTAGAAGCGCGTATCGTGGCCCCCGTGTTCCTCAACCACCAGCCTGGCCGTGGCCACCTCGTGCGCGTAGAAGACCGTCTTGTAGCGCTCGCGACTGCGCAGCTGCGCGCTGAAGACAACCGGCAGCCCCAGCCATTCGTGTGCGATGATGTATCGACCGGCGCCGGGCGGCAGATCGGCTGTCACGGCCTCGATCGCCTCGTACAACGGCTCCGCCGCGTTCAGATAGAAGCTGACCTCCCAGTTTTTCTCAAGCTGCTGGCAGGGGAGCCCCCAATGCTGCCATAGATGGAACTTGTAGTTGTTGATTACCTCGCCGGCGATGCCCCCACCATCGACCAGGATCACCTCATGCTCGGTCTCGCCGAAGCGCCGCACACCATACAGCAGGTGCACGTTCATGCGCTCCTCGATCGCACGCAGCCTCCCGGCGAGCTCCTCCGAGGTCTGGTTGATGCCATGCAGCGAGGAATAGAGGATTGTCAGGCGATTGCGCGGCGCAGTCAGCCGCTCCATCTCATCGCCGTTCCAGGGATTGAGCGGGCCGACCACCATGGTGCGGCTCACCGCCGCGTTGTAAGCCGGCGCGCCGAGCAGGCCATCGAGCACGGCGCCGATGCCGCCGATCTTGAAGCCGGCTTCGTGGGTGGCATGAACGACGAGGGCAATGCTGGATGCGGGCATGTTGGCTCCGAAATGCAGAACGATGGACGGAGCAGTGCAGAGCACTCCCTTCTGCACTGCTCATCATACTCCCGAGAGGTTTGGGACGCAAGTCGCGCGAAGGCCGCAGCGCAGCGAGTTTGGAGATTGCCTCAGTCCCCGACCATGCGCCGGAGCGAGCGCACGAACTCCTCTGCCGAGGTTTTCTCCGGCCCGTTGAGATTCATGAAGAGCATGATATTCGGCTGGCGTGGCCGGAGTGAGAGCCGTTGGATGTACGGGCCGTAGCGCTCCACAAACGGCTTCAGCCGTTCGGCTGCCTGCTGGGCGCCCGCGCCGCGCGATCCGATGCCGAGGCCGGCAACGCCCACGGTCCAGGTGAACGGCTCCGTGCCCGCGTTCGCGTCGAGCGTCTTCCGGAGCTTGCCTCCCTGTGGAACGATCTCGACTTCATAGCCCGGGGCGTCGCGCAGCTCAAGACGTGCAGCCAGCAGGTCGCGTTTGCCGCGCAGCCACTCATAGCCCCACATTGGCGCGAACTCCCGCGTCATCATAAAGTAGCTGATCTCCATGCGGCGGAAGGGCTTCGCCGCGCCTTCCACTGTCACCTGCGCGGCCGAATTCATGCCGCGAATCCATTTCCAAGTCGTTTGTCCGCCGACAGGCTTCAGCCCGCTTCTCAGCCAGATGCCGATAGCTTTGCTGCGCCGCCGGTTCAACCATGCGCCACCCAAGAAACCGAGAACCAGGATGATGAGAATGACCCATAGGACGTTCGTTACCGGGCCACCGGTTGGGATCATGTCACGTTACTCCATCGTCAATACGGCCGCACCCTCGATCAGGCCGCGGCGCAGACGCTCCAACGCCTCGTTCGCCTGTTCCAGCGTGAAGCGTTGCACGGTCGGCCGCACGCCTGCCGCCGAGGCTGCCGCCAGCAGCTCTTCGCCGTCCCGGCGTGTCAGATTCGCCACGGATCTCACGACCCGCTCCTCCCACAGAATGTGATATGGGAAGCTGGGGATATCGCTCATGTGGATGCCGCCGCAGACGACGACGCCTCCGGGCGCGACGGCACGCAGCGCGGCCGGCACCAGCGCCCCCACCGGTGCGAAGATGATCGCCGCGTCGAGCGGGTGAGGCGGCATGGCCGTCGAATCGCCGGCCCAGACTGCGCCCAGGCGCAATGCGAACGCCTGCGCTTCGGCATCACCGGGCTTCGTGAACGCGTAGACCCGCTTGCCCTGGTGCACCGCTATCTGCGCGATGATGTGCGCGGCCGCGCCGAAGCCGTAGATGCCAAGCCGCTCGATCCTTTCGCCCGCCATCCGGTACGAGCGATAGCCGATCAGCCCCGCGCAGAGCAGCGGTGCGGCTTCCGCAAAATCGTAGCCGTCGGGCAGGCGGAAGCAGTAGCGCTGATCGGCCACGGTGTAGTCGGCATAGCCGCCATCGAGGGTGTAGCCGGTGAAGCGAGCGGCTTCGCACAGGTTTTCGCGACCGCTGCGGCAGTATGTGCATACGCCGCATGTCCAGCCCAACCACGGCGCCCCGACGTGATCGCCGGTCTGGAATTGCGTTACGCCATCCCCCAACGCAGCAACCGTTCCGGCGATCTCGTGCCCCAGGATCAGCGGCAGCTTCGGCTGCGCCAACTCGCCGTCCATGATGTGCAGATCGGTGCGGCACACGCCGCAAGCGTGCACCCGGATGAGCAGTTGGCCTGGGCCGGGCGCCGGTGTGCGCGGGCAGATCGGCGCTAGCGGTTGGCCCGGCGTATTCAACACCATAGCTCGCATCAGTTTGCGAACGATCACCGGATCTCCTCGACTATTTCGCCGGTGCCTGACGCGACCGGACGTAATGCGCCTGCAGGCTTGTGACATCCAGCTCCTTGGCCCGGAGCGCGGCAATCCCGTTCACCGCGGCCGACGCCGCGCTGAGCGTGGTCATGATCGGCACGCCCTGGAGCACTGCAGCGGTGCGCATAATGCGGCTGTCGTCGTGGGCCCGGGCGCCCAATGGCGTGTTGATGATCAGTTGCAGCGCGCCAGTTTCGACCATGTCATGGATGTTTGGCTGGCCCTCGCTTACTTTCTTCACCGTCGTTACCGACAATCCGACGCGTGCCAGCCAATCGGCGGTGCCGCGCGTGGCGAAGAGCCGAAAGCCCAGCCGGTGCAGATCGCGCGCGATCTTGACGACCGCTCCTTTGTCGAAGTCGTTGACGGTGATTAGCACTGCGCCCGCTGTCGGCAGGGGTGTCCCGGCAGCAATCTGCGCTTTGGCGAAGGCATGTCCAAAGCTCGGCGCGTGCCCCATCACCTCGCCTGTCGAGCGCATCTCCGGCCCCAGACGATAGTCGCTGCCCAGGAACTTCCGGAATGGCAGTACCGCCTCTTTGACGAAGAAACCGTCGATGTGCGGCGTCTCCGTGAAGCCGAGATCGGCCAACTTCGCGCCAGCCATGACCTTGGCCGCAAGTTTGGCGATGGGTACGCCGGTCGCTTTGCTGACGTAGGGCACGGTGCGCGACGCGCGTGGATTGACTTCCAGCACGTAGACGATGTCATCTTTGATCGCCAACTGCACATTCATCAGCCCCTTGACGCCCAGCGCCAGCCCCAGCCGCTCGACGTACTCGTAGACAATCGTCTGGTGATACAGGCTGATCTTGTAGGGTGGCAGGACGCAGGCGCTGTCGCCGGAATGGACGCCCGCCTCTTCGATGTGCTGCATGACGCCCGCGATCACGACTCGCTCGCCGTCGGCGATGGCGTCCACGTCAAGCTCGAACGCGTCCTCCAGGTAGTGGTCGATCAGCACCGGGCCGTCAGGTGAGGCTGCTTGGGCATGCGCCAGGTAGTCGGCGAGGGATGCATCGTCGTACGCGATCTCCATGGCGCGGCCGCCAAGCACGTACGATGGCCGCACCAGCACGGGATAGCCGATGCGCGCGGCCACGCGGCGGGCGGCATCGAGCGACTGCGCCGTGCCCCACTCCGGGCTGGGGATGTCGAGTTCGCGCAATAACTCGCCGAAGCGCACGCGATCCTCGGCCAGGTCGATGGCATCGGGCGCGGTGCCCCAGATCGGCACGCCGGCGGCGGCCAGGCCGCGCGCCAGGTTGAGCGGCGTCTGCCCGCCGAACTGGACGATCACGCCGTCGGGC
>JALOOE010000008.1 GCA_025454565.1 Anaerolineae bacterium | reverse complement strand
ACCACGAAGATCATCTGCCCATACCGCCCCAGGGCCGCGTACGCGCCCCATTTTGGATAGATCCACCACTGATAGCCGTAGCCGAGCGGCCCATCGGTGGGGGTATGCTTCGTGGTGGCAGCCTGCACCCATTCCGGTGATACGATCTGTCGCCCCTCCCAGACGCCGTCGCGCAGGTAGAGGTAGCCCAGCTTCGCCATGTCGCGCGGGGTGATCTGCAAACCCCAGCCGCCGATGGGGATGCCCTGGCTGTCGGCATCCCACCGCACATCGGTGATGCCCAGCGGCCGGAACAGCTCCTTCTCGGCGAAGTCTCGCGTGTTCATACGCGTCCTGGCCTGGATGATCGCCGACAGCACGTGCGAGCAGCCCGAACAATAGTTGAATGCATCGCCCGGCTGGTCGCGCATCGGCAGGTCCATCACATAGCGAACCCAGTCACGGCTGCCGTACATCGCCCGGTAGGTCGGATCGCCCTCGGCCCAAGCCAGGCCGGTGGTCATGGTGAGCAGGTGCTCCAGCGTCATCGCCGACTTGGCTGCGCTCTCATTCTGGAACGTGCGGCCTTCGAGCAGATCGGCCGCCATCTGCCCGACCCCGTCCACGACGCCCCTGTCGATAGCGATGCCCATCAGCGTCGCGATGAAGCTCTTGGTACAGGAATATAGCTCGTGCCGGGTGTTCGGGGCGTTGGCGCCGAAGTAGGTCTCGCTGACGATATGGCCGTTGCGGATCACCAGGAGGCTGAGCAGGTTGAGGTTCTGGGCCTTCACCGCCTCCAACAGCGCGGCGAGCTTCGCCGCGTCCATGCCCTGTTCGGCAGGGGACGCGGCGCGCCAGCCTTTGGTTGGCCAGTAGCCGGGCGTGACGGACGCGGGCTGCGCTGTCGTCGTCGGCCTCGTGGCCGACTGCCTCGTGGCCGACTGCGTTTGGCAGCCGTACAGGATCGCGGCGAGGACGCATAGCAGAATCAGCAGCCGGATCGGTTGGAGGATGGGCGAGCGCTTCATGCGGTTCACCTCCATTCGCACACGCAACCGCGTTTGCTACACCTTCGCACCCTGCGCCAACTGCCGGCGCGTCCACTGGTTCAGGATCGGATCGCGCGTCTCTTCCAGCCAGGCGAGCATCCGGCGGCGCATGTGGGCGAGCGGCTCGGCAGCCTCCGATCGCGCCGCCAGATTCGTGATCTCGGCCGGATCGGCTTCCAGGTCGTACAACTCGTCCTCGGCGGTCAGATTCCAGACATACTTCCAGCGTCGATCCCGCACCATGCGCTGGCTGAAGAGACCGAACTGGTTGCCGAAGTACATGCAGAAGATGTCCGGGCGTCCATTTGTCTTCTCTGAAGCTGTGGAGTCCCGAACGAGTTCGGGACTCCGTGCTCCCACCAGGGGCAACAGGCTTTGCCCAACAAAGGTTTCCGGCTGGGGGACGCCGGCCGCGTCGCAGAAGGTCGTCGCCAGATCGATGCCCGACGACACGAATGCATCGCACGCCTGGCCCGCGGGGATCACGCCGGGCCAGCGCAGGATCAGCGGCACGCGCGCGATGTCGTCATACATGACATAATGTTTATCGGCCATGCCGTGGCCGCCGCACAGGTCGCCGTGATCGGGCGTATAGACGACCAGCGTGTTCTCCGCCAGCCCCAGCGCGTCCAGCGCGTCGAGGATGCGGCCGATCTGGGCGTCGATCAGCGACACGTCGCCCAGGTAGCGCGCCACAATCGGCGCCCACTGCTCCCACGTCCAGCCGTCGATGCCCCAACTCCGAAGCTGTTGGCGCTGGATGTACGGCTTGCCTTCCAGCGGATCGCCGAAGCTCGGCCACGGCGCGATGCTCGCGGGGTCGTACATCGAGGCATATGGCTCCGGCACGACGTTCGGCAGGTGCGGCTCGTCGGTGTCCCAGCGGAGGAAGAACGGGCGATCCCCGGCGCTGGCCTTTCCGAGCAGGCGGATCAGCTCGCTCGCGCCCCAGCCCAGCCGCGATTGGTCGGGCGTGATCTCGCCGTCCACTTCGCCCCAGAAGCCGTTCTTACGCGGGGCAGGGTCGAGCCCCTGCGCCTTCCGCCAGGCTTTGTAGCCGTCGTTCGAGATGTAGTCCTCGAAGCCGAACTGCGTCGGGTCGCGTTCTTGATCCACCTGCCATTTGCCGACGTAGCCGAGATAGTAGCCGGCGGCGGCCAGCGCCTCGCTCCAGGTCGGCAAACCGGGACGCAGCACCGCAGTCGCCTCCAGGTTCTCGTTGCAGATGACGCCGTGGCGGGTCGGCCAGACGCCGGTCATCAGCGAGGCGCGCGAGGGCCGGCACACCGGGCTGGCGCAGAACGCGTGGCTGAACGTCACGCCCTCTCGGATCAGCCGATCCAGGTTCGGCGTGCGGATGAGCGGATGACCATGCCCGGCGATGCAATCGTAGCGGTGTTGGTCGGTCTGGATGAAGAGCATGTTAGGTTGGGGCACATCAACTCCACTGGGCGGGGGCGACGACGTATTCGCCACCGAGGATGCGTTCTCGGCGCAGAAAAACTCGGTCTAGCCGCGTGTGTGCGTACGTCTGAAACGCTTGTATTCCGCCACAAGTGTCGAATCGTCAAGAGCTTGCTCGAACTGGCGGAGCCAGCCGAGGATGTAGGCGTCATCTAGCAAGGCATCTTGCCGGCGGATAACACTCGAGGCGTCTTCATGATCGCGCAGGCGGGTGGAAATGAGCTTGTAGATGATCAGGTCTTCAGGGCTGCACAGCCTGATGCTCAGGCCTGGCTGCACTTCCACATCCCGACCGCGCTGAATTGCAGTTACATCGTACGGCGTCTCGGCGAGGAGCAAGTCCAGCCGGGTGCCGGCTTCATCTTGTACGAACAACATCGCCTGGCGTTGGAGAGCGGCAATTGGATCGGGGAGAAGTGAAACATAATCGGGCGCGAGAATGGCGATTAGTCGACCGGCCTGCTCGCGCCCCAGCATCACTTTGAGATCAATATCGCGAGTCACGCGTGGCTCGCCCCAGATCGCAATCGCCACGCCGCCTATGGTGATAGAGGCAATGCCAGCCTTATTCAGCCGGGCCTGAAGCGTCTGGACTGCCAGATAAAGATTGTTCATTTCGCTTTTGCCACTCGACTAACCGCTGCAGCCTAGACTGGAGTTCGGCGAGCGTCTCTCGGTGCGCCGAGCCAAACAGCATCTCGGTTTGCTGCAACTGCGGCTCAAAGGTGTTCTGCAAGTTGATCCACTGGGCTGCGCTCTCCATGATGCTCATGCTGTTCAGCAAATACGTCTCCTCTGCATCTATGTGATCCCAACCTTCGCGCAGCGTCTTCAGTTGTTGCACAGTTCCTCCTTGTCCAGTCGCTATGATAGCACGTCCTGGGACACGAAGGCAAGCCCCCGCCGGCTTCATGCCTTCAGTCCCCCCGCGGTAATCCCCTGCACGTATTGTTTCATCCCCAGCGAGAACAACACGATCAGCGGCGCCGCGGCCAGGATGTAGGCCGCCATCTGCGGGCCGATGTCGGTGATGCCCATGTCGGAGGTGAACTGCGTCAGCGCCACCGCGACCACCTGGCGGGCCGGGCTGGAGATCACTACCAGCGGCCACATGAACTGGTTGTAAGTCGTCACCAGGCGCACGACGGCCACCGTGACCAGGATCGGCACGGAGAGGGGCACGGCGATGCGCAGGAAGATCGCCAGCTCCGATGCGCCGTCGATGCGCGCGGCATCGAAGAACTCCTCGGGCAGCGTCGCGAAGAAGCTGCGGCAGAGCAGCAGCGCGAACACCTGTCCGCCGGAGGTCCACGGCAAGATCAGGGCCCAGTAGGTGTTCTGCAGGTGCAGGTTGTAGATGAGCACGTAGGCCGGCACCAGAGTCAGGATTGGCGGGATCATCAGCAGCGCCAGGATGGCGGTGTAGATCAGCTCTTTGCCCGGAAAGCGGTGGCGGGCGAACACATAGCCGCTGAGACTGGCAAACACCAGCGTCCCGGCCGTCGAGATCGTCGTCGTCAGGATCGAATTCCACATCGGCCGCCAGATGGCCTGCGCGCCATAGACGAAGTTGGCCCAGCGCGCGGGGTTGGGCAGGCTCCAGAACCGGCCATAGATTTGGCCGTTGTCCTTGAGGGATAGGATGGCCAGATAGATCAGCGGCACATAGGTCAGGATGAGCAGGATGCCCAGCACGATCACCATGACCGATTGCCGCGCCGATTCACCGCGGCGGGGGCCTGTCCAGGCGCGGGCGAAGCGAGCGAGCCTTCCCGAATGCGAATCGCTGACTGCCATTCCGTCTCCCTATGCCTCATATTCCATCGACGACCGCACGAACCGCATATTGACGACCGTGCCCGCCAGGATGATCGCAAACAGGATCATACCGATGGCCGAGGCCGCGCCCATGTTATACATACGCATGGCCATGTAGTAAAGCTCGAGCGCGGGCGTATAGGTAGCCGAGCCTGGCCCACCGCCCGTGGTGAGGTAGACCACCTCGAAGGTCTGCACTGCGCTGATAAAATTCAGGATCAAGAGCAGCTTGATCTGCCCCGTCAGCATCGGCAGGTCGATGTGCAGGAAGCGCTGCAGGCCGTTTGCGCCATCCACCCGGCTTGCATCGAAGATCTCCTCCGAGATGCCGATCAGCCCGCCGTAGAAGATCAGCAGCGCGAACGCGCTGACCCAAGGGAAGCCGATGAAGATGACCGAGCCAAGCGCCACGTTCGCATCGCCGTACCAGGTGCGCGCCCATTCCGGCCGCCCCAGCGCGGTCAGCGTCTGGTTCAGGAGGCCGATCGTCGGGTCATAGATATTGTTCCACAGCAGGATCTCGACGACCACGGGCAGGACGAGCGGCACGATGAACAGGGTTCGGAGCCAGTAGCGCGTGCGATCGTGCCGCAGGCTGAAGACCAGCTCGGCCACCAGCAACGGCACGGTGAGGGTCTTCAGGATCTGGACGATCACCAGGATGACCGTGTTCTGGAAGCTGGAGATGAAGAAGCGATCATGCAGCAGCAACTCGAAATTGGCCAGCCCCACCCACTCTGTCTTCGCCCCGGGGCTCCAATCGGTGAACGCGTGGAACAACCCGGAGAACGCGGGATAGTAGTTGAAGGTGAGTAAGAGCACCAAGGTGGGCAGGATCATGAGATAGGAGATCCGCGCCTGCCACATGCGGCGCCCCAGATCGCGGGGCCCCGATGAGGCCCGCTGCCAGACCCGCGCGCCGCGCGCGGTCCTGCGCACCGCCAGCGCCGACGCCGCCCCGACGATCGCCAGACCGAAGAGCGCCGCAGCGATTGTCCCGCTCTGGCGCGTCTGGCTGGCCGCCTGGCTGGCGCCTGCCGCGCCGCGGTCGAGCACCTGCGCCGCATTCGCCGAGGTGCCCAGCACGAGGAGCGTCCCGTCCCCGGATAACGCTGTCGCCAGCACCTCAGCGCCGGGCTTGAAAGTCTGCACCAGCTTGCCGTTGCCGTCGAGCAGGTAAGCCTGCTTGTCGTTGGAGCCGGCCAGGATCGTGCGGCCATCCTGGGAAATGGCGACGCTATTAACCAGCTTGCCGGTTTTGTAGTTCCACAACCGCTGGCCGCTGGCCCCGTCCAGCAGCGTCACAAGTCCGTCGGAGGTGCCGGCGACGATGGTCGCGCCATTCGGCGTGACTGCCACAGACTTGACATCGTAATCCAGGCGGCTCTGCAGCAGATGCTCGCCTGTCCGGCTGTATACGGTGACATAGCCATCATCCGAGCCGATCACGACCCGCGCGTTATCACCCGTCCCATAAATCGCGACGCCGGAGACGCCGATGCCGAGGTCTTCCTGCCAGACCAGCTTACCCCGGCCATCGAGGATGTAGAAGGAACGATCATCGGAGGTGGCGGCGACCAGCGAGCCGTCGTCAGCGACCGCGGCGTTATTCATCGCCCGGCCGGCCTTGAACTGCCAGAGCGGCTTCCCCGCTTCGTCCAGCAGGGTGACGTTGCGATCCTCGGAGGCGACGGCGGTCCAGCGGCCATCGGGCGAGATATCCACGCCCAGCACGCTGTTGGCCGCGGGGAATTGCCACACCGGCTTGCCCGCCCGATCGAAGGCGCGCGCCAGGTTATCGCGCGCGCCCAGGACGACGCGCTGGCCGTCCGCCGTCACCGACGCCGACTGCACCCGGCCGCCGGCATCGAAACGCCAGAGTTGTCCGCCCCCGTCTTGCGCGAAGGCGGTCTGGGCGAGCAACATAAGAAAGATGACTACCGCGACAGGCGGGCCGGCAACGCGTGGCGTTCTCATGGTTCGATCAGCATTGTTGGGATTGCGAAGGTTTTCGGATCACGAAGACGGGAAGGATCACGAAGAACACGAAGCAAGGCACGCGCGTTGCACATTGCGACCGGCAGAACAGCGCTTCGCGTCCTTCGTGCTTCGTGCTCTTCGCGGCGCTTCGTGTCTTCGTGATCCTGCGTCTCTCAGTACGGCCCGCCTGCTACCCACCCTGGTGGCCGCTTCTCAGGATGCTGGATGTCGTCGGGCGTGAAGTTGAGGTACTTGAGCAGCCCGTCCCAGTTGTCCTCCAGCAGCTTCTGATACTTGGTCGAGAAGTCCTTGGAGGAGAGCTTGCCGGCGAAGAAATCCTGCACCATGATCGCCCATTCGCGCTTGGTCGGTTCGTAGAACCAGAAGCCGCGGGCCACCTTGTCGGCCGGCGCGCCCGGCTTCTCGTAGTTGCCGATGAACGGCTGGCTGCCGAAGATCTTCTGCCACTTCTCCGGCAACTCGACGCCCTTGATGATCGTCGGCCCCTGGATGCCGCCCTGCAGGTTCTTGGGATCCAATTTGTTGGCCAGGTAGATCTTCATCCCCTGCGGACTCGTCCAGAACATCGTGAAGTCTGCTTCGAGGTCGTTCTGCTTGCGATCCTTCTTGGGCAGCGCCAGGTAGCCGGCCGGCAATTCGTTGGCGCGCGCCTTGCCCTGCACGCATTTGCCTTCGATTGACGGGAAGGCGAATGTGCCGATCTCGAACGCGGTCGCCGCTTTCGCCTGGTCACCGGACACCGCCGAGGCATCCGGGTAGGCGCCTTCGGCCAGGGCTTTCACGTCCTTCTCGAACTGGGTGAAGATGCGGCCCGTATCCAGGCGCATCGCAGCTTTGCCGGTGAGGAAGAGCGGATAACTGTCCTTCAACCCCAGGAAACCTTCGGGCACGAAGCCGTTCTCGATTTTGAAGATCTGGCCGATCTTGTCCATCATCTCTGCCGTGCACTCGTTGTCGAAGGTGATCTTTTTGTCCTTGAGCGCGGCCAGGTTGCGCACGACGTTGATCGAGACCTTATCCGGATCGTCGTTGCGCGGGTCAGTCGGATCGTACTTCCACTTGCTGTCGATCGCCTCCTGATAGCACCAATCGCCCGGCTGGCAGCGCGCCAGTTGCACATCGGAGCGGCGGTACTGATCCATGGCCGAGCGCATCAGCCAGGGCAGCTTGCCGCCGCCCCAGATGCGATCCGTCACGCCTTCCTGTGCGATACAGGTGTACCCGGCCGCCTTAAGCTTCTTGCACCAGTCCACGAACTGATCCCACGTGGGCTGGGGCGGCACGTCCGTGATGCCGGCTTTCTTGAAGGCGTCCTTGTTGTAGACCCAGAAGGTCTGGTTCGACATATAGGGCAGGTAGTAGAGCTCGCCGGTGGTCTGGTCGCGGGTCAGGTTGAGCGCCCAGTTCTCGAAGCTTTCCTCCCACTTCTTGCCCGTGTAGGGATTGACCTTATTCATGTACGGGCCCCAGTTGAGGATGCGCCCTTCCTGAATCAGATCGAGGAAGTGAGGGTTCTCGATGATGGAAACGCGCGGGGTGCCCGCGGCGAACTGCGTGCGCACCCACTGCAAGTAGCTGTCTTCGCCGCCGGGCGGTCGCAGCTCGACCAACACCTTGACCTTCGGGTGCAGTTTCATGTAGGCATCCGCCAGCGCCTGGTACGTCTGCACATCGTTGGACTGGATGCTGATGACGATCTCGCCTTCCAACTCGGCCTGGGTCTGTTCGGCCTTCTGGATGGCGACCACGCCGGGCGTAGCTGTCGGGGCGGCGGCGGGGGCTGCGGTTCCTTGCGGCGCCGCCGCTTTCGCGGCGGTCGGAGCGGCTGAGGCCTGTGTCGCCGCGGGCGCCTGTGGTGCTGTGGCCGGCGCGCACGCGGCCAGCAGCAGAGACAAGACGGTGAGTGGAACCATCAGGATACCGAGTTTTTGCCTGAACATGACCTTTCCTCCTTGTGTTTCTCGATATGACAGCGAATCAGCCGGATTCACCGAATGGTCAGCCGGATTTGATCAATCCCGTGGCTTCGCTGTCATACCCGGTGCCGCTCCAACACCAGTACCCAATCCTGGAAAACGGGCGGTTTGGGCACGATAGTGTCACTGCCGCCGACTGCGCTGCCCAGGTCGTGCTCGACGCCGTTCGTCGGGTCGAAGTAGTACGCGTGATAGGTCGCGCCGGCCTCCAGACCCTTGACGATCAGCGCGCCGCGCCAGGCGATCCAGGATGCCTCGGCGGGGATGTAGATGAGCCGGACTTGTTCAGGGATGCCGGCGGCATAGGGCAGCATTCGTTTCTCCGGATCCTGGTGCGGCTCGACCCACTCGGGATGCGGCTGGAATTGCTGCCAGGGATAGCGTTCCAGCAGTCGTTTCGCAATGCCCAGTTGGCCGGAGCCGGGCAGCGCCGCGGCCTCATCCCAGGGGCGATTGCCCCAGGAAGAGCCGTGCGGCGAAAGGCCATAGGGCGCCTCTCGGCCATTAACCTGCCAGATGCCGTTCGCGCCATAGGTGTGGCCCATCGCGCCGCTAAGCATTGCCGTCCAGAAGATGAAGCGCTGGATCTCCTCGCGGCTCGACTCCATGATCCCTTCATAGTTGACCTCGCCGATCAGCACGGGCAGGGTCGGGTCGGCGGCGAGTGACTTTTCGAGTGAGTTGACTGTGTTCGCAAGGCTGTTGAATCCGCTATGCCCGGTTTGCAGCATCTCGAAGTCCAACACCGCCGGATCATCCACCTGCTGCCGGCCAAACTGCGTCGGGTGGATGGTGATCGGATGCTTGTTCGGATCGAGCGCCCGGATGTGCCGCACCAGGGCCGACCATTCCGCTTGCCGCCCTCGCTTCCACTCGTCCGTGTTTCGCTGCGGATCCTTGAGCAGGTAGTAGTTCATCATCGCTTCGCCCGCGGCGCACCAGGTGACCGGGTAGGCGCTGTAGCGGGCGACGATGTAACGCCAGTGCTTCTTCAGCACATCGGGACCGGCGAAGTCCATGAAATAGCCCCACTCGCCGACGATGCACGGCACGATGCCTGCCCGCACCAGGTGGGCGATACGCAGATCCGCCATGTCGAAGTAGGCCGGGTTGATCCGGCTGAAATCCTTCGTCCACGGGAAGCCGGCCTCGTTCATCCCGCGCTCGTCGTACCAGTCCATGTCGGGGTAGAGGCCGGCTACAATCTGGACGACCGAAAAGCCCTTGGCAACCCGATCGGCGGTGAGCTGCTGAAAATCGGCGGGCCAGCTCAATCGCTGGGTGAAGCCCATCCACCACGTATCGGCCAACCAGAGGAAGGGCGTGCCGTCCGCATGCTCCAGATGGCGGCGATCGGCGGCCACCTGCAGGAAGCCGCGGCGCAGCAGGGGGTTGTCGCCGGTATAGCGTGCGACCATGAGCGCGCCGGTCTGACCATGCAGGTCAGTGTTGCCTGCGTCCGAGCAGACGGTGCGATAGGTGTACTGCCCGATCTGCCGCGGGGCAAAGCGCACGCGCCACGTCTGGTCGCCGGCCCAAAACGCCGGCACGGTGAGCTCCTGGCCGTCCGGGTCGGTGACGATGACATCCAGATCGACTTCGTTGAAGGGATCGGTGTACGACTTGCCGGAGGTGTACGTCCATTCGGTGATGCAGTTGCGGCGAGTGTGTAGCATCTATTCTCCTTGTTTGTCGAGAATCGCCAGAACGCGCTGGCGATAGGTCAGATCACGCTCCGGCATTTCCGGGAACAGCTTTGCGCCTTCCTCCCAGAAATGCCGCTTGCCCCGGCCGCGCGCCTTGCCCTCAGCGGTGTGCATGTCCAGAGCGTAATCCGGGATCTCTGGCCGGGCCGTGCCATTCGCCACAGCCTGGATGACCCAGTTGATCATCTCGTCGCTGGTGCGATCCTTCTGGCAGCCGCATAAATAGCGCACCGCGTGGACGGCGAACAGCTTACGTTCCCCCATGCTGTGCTCAAAGGTGCAGACCATCTGGTAGAGCGCGTTCAGCATGATGGCCGCCTGCGGCTCACCGAGGCCGATATCCTCCACCGAAATCACCATCAGCCGCTTCCACAGATAATCTTCCAGTGCGGGGCTGGTGGTCACCATCTCGTAGGCCAGGAGCACGGCGTTCTCGGTATGCCCGCGGCGAATCTCCTTTTGTAGCGCCGAGATGACCTGATCGGCCGGTAGATCGTGGTAGGTGCGGACGTTCACCCAGGGATCGCGCATGTTAGGTGATAGCCTTTCAATACCTATCCTGTGGGCTTCGTGGACCATCTGCGCACGATGCGGCCAAGCCAAGTCGGCTGGCCTGCCTGGTGTCGTTCGATGGATGAGAGCGCCACTCGGCACCCGAAAAAGTCCTCGCCCTGATCGGGCGCCTGCCTGAGACGGGCCGCGCTGCGGCACAGGTTGGGCGGATCGTGCCAGCAGCCCCCGCGCAGCACGCGAGCGCCCGTTGCGCCGCGCTCCCAGATGCTCCCATCCGCCGGCGCGCCCACATGGTCATCGTGCCAGGCATCGGCGCACCATTCCCAGACATTGCCGTGCATGTCGCAGAGGCCAAAGGCATTCGGCGGAAAGCTGCCCACTTCGCTGCTGCCGTGCCGGTAGATGCCTTTCGGCTCACCGAGATAGGTGTGCTCGCCGACGTAGTTCGCCAGATCGGTCGTGATCGTCGGCCCAAAACAGAAAGGCGTTGCTGAGCCCGCCCGGCATGCATATTCCCACTCAGTCTCGCCTGGCAGTCGATAGGCACGCCCCGTGTGTTGAGCCAACCGCCGGCAGAAGGCAACTGCGTCGTGCCAGGACACCCGATCGACAGGGTGCTCCGGGCCAACCGTGCGACACCGGGGCAGCGATCCCAGCACCGCTTGCCATTGCCGCTGCGTTACCGGGTAGCGCGCCATCCAGAACGGTTGCAGCCGGGCGCTGTGCTGGGGCTGCTCGTCGGGATAGCCTTCGCTGGCTCGCGATCCCATCTGGAAAGCGCCGCCAGGAATGGCGATCATCTCGAGCGCAACGCCATCGCGCAACGTCTCGACGAACCGCTCGGCGTGGCACGTCTCGGTGCGGATCACGCTTCCATCGGCGTCGACGGTCACGGTCGCGAACTGGAGCGTCTGCGCAACGGTCTCGCTGCACTGGAACATGGCCTCTGCCATCGAGCCACCAGATCATTGCGGTACCGGGCGTGCCCCCGTCGATCCCCGGATCACCAGCGCCGTCGGGATGGCGACGCGCTGCTGGGGACGCTCCGGGTCGGCCAGGCGCTGGAACAACAGCGTCGCGGCTTGGCAGCCGATTTCCTCGCCGTGTGCGCGCAGGGTGGTGAGCGGCGGCGCCAGGTGCTCGGCGATGTCAATGTCGTCGAAGCCCGCCACAGAGAGATCGCCCGGCACGGACAGCCCGCGCTCGTGCGCCGCCTGGAGCGCGCCCATCGCCATCAGGTCATTGATGCCGAGGATGGCGGTCGGTTGCGGCCTGAGATCGAGCAGGCGCATCGCCGCGCAGGCGCCGTCGTCGGGAGTCGGGCCGCACTGGACGATCAACTGCTTCTCGTAGGGCAGGCCTGCGGCCCGAAGCGCGCGGCGGTAGGCGAAAAGGCGGTCGGCGGCCAGGCCGGGCCGGGCCACACCGTGGATGAAGCCGATGCGCGTGTGCCCCAGTTGGATGAGGTGATCCATCAGTTCGCGCGTGCCCGGTCCGTAGTCCTGGGTCACCACATCTTTGCCGGGGAGTTCGTGTCCGAAGGTGACGATGGCGCCGGCGTGCAGGCGGAGCGTCTCCAATTCCGTGACCAGACGGCCGGGGTAGGTGAGGATCAGGATCAGCCCGTCGATCCGCTGCTCGGCCAGCGCGCGCAGCGATTGGCGCTCGCGCTCGGCCTCCTGCCCGGTGATGCTGAGGACGAGCTGGCAGCCGTGCTCGCGCGTCACCGCCTCGACGCCGCGAACGATGGCCCACCAGTGCGGGTTGCTGCCGTCGGGCACGATCAGCGCGATGGTGTCGGTGCGGCCCGAGCGCAGGCTGCGCGCGGCCGCATGCGGTTGGTAGCCCAACGCATCGACGGCCGCCAGCACGCGGCGGCGCGTCTCTTCCGTGATCTGCACGCTGCCGCCTGCGCGGCCGGTGATCACGTTGGAGACGGTCGCGCGTGAGACGCCGGCCTGGCTGGCAACATCGCTTTGGGTGACCCGATTGGACACTGATCTCTCTCAGGCGTGGCCTGACACGTGCAGGCTTACACGTGTCAAGTGGATTATCGCTGAAACGGGATCATTTGTCAATACCGGAATTTCAACTGGGCAGATACTTCTCGTTCGGGTAGATCATCACCTTGATCTCGTCTTTGCGCTCCAGCCGCTCGAACGCGTCGCGCCATTCCTCCAGGCGGATGCGGCGCGTGATGATCGGAGCCAGCTTGACCTTGCCCATCGCCATGATGCGCAGGGCGCGTTCCCAGGAATGCCAGCCGGCCGCCATGCGCACGGCTTGATCGGCATATTCCATGCCATCCCAGCCCCACCCCCCGCGCACCGTCAGATTGTTGTAGGGGATGCGGTCGAGATTGACGGCGATATCGTGTCCCCACAGCCCGATGACCGTGATCCAGCCGCCGTTTTTCACCATGCGCGTCGCCTGCGTGATCGCCGTCTCGCCGCCGGAGCAGTCGAGTACTACGTCCGCGCCCAAGCCATCGGTCAGACGCAGGACCTCGCTCACAGGATCATCCTCGCTGTAGAAGATGCAGTCGGCGCCCAGCGCATGCGCCTTCTGCAGTCGCATCGTGTCGGATCTCAGCCCGGTCACCATGATCGTGCGTGGGCTGTAGAGTTTCGCCAACTGAAGCATCGTCAGGCCGATGGGCCCGGGCCCGGTAATGACCACGAAATCGGCCGGGTGGATGCGCGTGCGCGCCATCAGCGAATGGCTCATGCAGGTCACCTGCTCGATCAGGGCGCCTTCCTCGAAGCTGAGGTTGTCCGGCAGGTGATGGGCCAACCGTTCGGGGATGGCGATTCGCTCGGCGTACGCGCCGTTCACGTGCGTGCCCACGCGGCCGTCCAGCGTCTCCAGGTCGCCGCAGATGCGATCGCCGATCTGCCAGCCCGCAGCAACCGCCGCGCCCCTGCCGATAATCACGCCGGCGAACTCATGGCCCAGCGTCACGGGCCGGCGGTGCTCCTTGCGGTCGTTCCAGATGTGCAGATCGCTGCCGCAGATGCCCACTGCGCCGACCTCGACCAGCAGATCGTGTGGGCCGACGTTCGGCTCCGGCACATCTACCAGGCCTATCGCGTCGCGGCCATCGCCCCATTTCTGTACTGCGCGCATATGCGTTGTCCTTTCACCAGCTTCGATTCTCCCCCAGGAACGCGAACACCTCCCGGTGGAACGGAAACTCCGGGTCGGGGATGCCGTGTGACGGGATGGATGGATGACCGTAGCCCATCTGGAACATGTCGTGATGGTAGACATGATAACCGCCGGCAGCGCGCACCCGCTTGATTTGCTCGATGTGCTGCCACGGTTGCGTGCCTCCGGGGATGCCGCCATATTGTGTCGTTCCGCAGCGTGCCGGCTCGTCATCGATCACTGGTTTGCCGAAGCGTGCCAGCAGTGACGCGATCTGCTGCGGTGCGATCTCCCAGAAACGGTCCGCTTCGCGGCGGACGGTGTGCGGCGTCAACAGGTCGAGCATTTCGTTCTGCGCGTCATCGCCCAAGACGTTGGCGAAACCCGGCGCGTTGGTGACGATGCGTGCGGGATCTACCTCCTTCGCCGCTCGAAAGCAACGCGCCACCGCCAGCGAATCCTCGTTCCAGATTTGCAGGATCAGATTGCGGTAGGGGAGGAGGCGTTCCGCCATGTTGTGAGTGCCCCGTTCGAGCACCTCCGGCGGATAATAAGGCTGCTTTTCATGCGAGAAGAGCACCACCTCGGCTACCATACCCAACGCGTCCATTTCTACCAGCAACTCTGCCAGGCGCGCAAAGTGCGCTTCGCGGATATCGCCCTCATCGTCGTACATGGTATGCCCGGTTGTCAGATCCACGAAGGTGCGGTCAACGAAATCCCACTG
>JALOOE010000324.1 GCA_025454565.1 Anaerolineae bacterium | reverse complement strand
TGGCGCTCGCTTTGCCATGGCTTCGCTCCGCGCAATCGCGCAAATGTTCTATCTGCGCCAATTATACACCTATCAAACGTCCAGCACCAAAGGCAAAATGAGCGGCCGGCGGCCGGTGCGCGCATAGCAGTATTGGCTCAACGCGTCTTTGATTTTGTTGCGGATCGAGGAGCCGCTCGCCGGCACCTTGAGCACTTCCCACATGCGATCCTTGGCGCCATCAAGCAGGTCATCCGATTCCGCGACATAGACGAAGCCGCGGGTGAGGATCTCGGGATCGGTCACGACCTCGCCGGTCGCCGGGTTGCGGGCCACGATGGCGACGAGGAAGCCGTCGCGCGCCAGATGCTGCCTATCACGCAGCACCGCCGAACCGATGTCGCCCACGCTCAAGCCGTCCACCAGGACGTGGCCCTCGCTGACGCGCTCGCCTACGCGGATGCTATGCTGCGTCACCTCGACCACCTGGCCGCTCTCGATGATCACCATGTTTTCGGGTGGGATGCCGACCGACTGAGCGGTGCGTGAGTGCAGGATCAGATGGCGGTATTCGCCGTGCATCGGCACGAAGAAGCGGGGCCGCACCAGCGAGAGCATCATCTTGTGATCCTCGCGGCTGCCGTGCCCCGACACGTGCACGTCGGACAGGTCGGAGTAGATCACATTGGCGCCAAGGCGGAACAGATCATCGATGATCTTGTTGACCAGCTCCTCGTTGCCGGGGATCGGGGTGGCCGAGAGCACGACGGTGTCGCCGGGGATGATCTGCAACTGCGGGTGCTCTTCGCCGGCGAGGCGCGCCAACACGGCGGTCGGCTCGCCCTGGCTGCCCGTGCAGACGATGACCACCTCATCGCGCGGGAGACCGTTCATCTCCGACGTTGTCAGCAGGTCCTCGGGCGACACATCGAGATAGCCGAGATTGATCGACATACGCACGTTGTTGACCATGCTGCGCCCGACCACGCCCACCTGCCGGCCATAGCCGCGCGCCACCTGGATCACCTGCTGGACGCGCGAGATGTTCGAGGCAAAGGTGGCCACGATGAGCCGGCCCGGCGTGTCGGCCATGATCCGTTCCAGGGCCTCGGTTACGCGCTGCTCCGATGGCGTGAAGCCGTCGGTGTCGGCGTTGGTGGAATCGGAGAGCAGCAACAGCACACCGCGGTCGCCGAGCGCCTGCAGCTTAGCCACATCGGTCAGCTTGCCGTCCACCGGGTACTGGTCGAACTTGTAGTCGGACGCGTGCACCACCAGGCCCACGGGCGTGGTGACAGCGACACCGACCGCGTCGGGGATGCTGTGGCACACGTGGAAAAACTCGACCTTGAAGCAGCCCAGCTCCAGCACGTCATCCGGCGTGATCGTGTGCAGTTCGGCGTCGGCCAGCAGGCCGGCTTCCTTGAGCCGCACCTCCGCCAGGCCACGCGTCAACGGCGTGGCGTAAACGGGAACATCGAGATACTTGAGCAGATAAGAGAGCGCGCCGATATGGTCTTCATGGCCGTGGGTGAGCACGATGCCTTGCACGTGGTCGGCCCGACCCGTCAGGTAAGTGATGTCGGGGTAAACCAGGTCGATGCCCAGCATGTCGTTCTCGGGGAACATCAAACCGGCATCGATCACCAGGATGTCCTGATCGTACTCCAACACCATGAGATTCTTCCCGATCTCGCCGACGCCGCCGAGAGGGATCACGCGAAGCGGTAGGTCTGCCAAAATACCTCCTCAGATCAGACCAAGGACGAAGGACCAGGGACGAAATCCTTTGTTTGTCGTGTGTGGTTCTACTTTCGTCTTTGGTCCTTCGTCTTTCGTCGTCAGAATAAACTCAACTGAGTGTAGTTTTCGTCGTCCTCATCCTGCGCCGGCGCGGACGGCTTGGGCGCACGCTCGGCGTCGAGCTCGGCCAGCAGTTGCGGGATGCGCGCAAAGTCGGCGAGCATCTGCGTGCGCCACTCAGGGTTGCGCAGCACGGCTGCCGGGTGAAATAGCGGCAGGTAAAACACGTCGCCCACGCGCTTCGGTTGGCCGTGGATGCGCGTGATCGACTGGCCGGGGAAGTAACGCTGCATCGAGAAGCGGCCCAGCGTGATGATCACCTCCGGCTGGATGAGCGCAATCTGCCGATCGAGATAATCGCGGCACGCAGTCAGCTCGACCGGTTCGGGGTCTCGATTGCCGGGCGGGCGGCACTTCACGACGTTGGCGATGAAGACGTCTCTGCGGCGCAGGCGGATGCCCGCCAGCAGCTCTTCCAGGTATTGCCCGGATGCTCCGACGAATGGCCGGCCCTGCATGTCTTCATGGTAGCCCGGTCCCTCGCCGATGAACATGATCCGAGCGTTGGCCGGTCCCTCGCCGGGTACGGCATGCGTGCGTCCCTTGCCCAGCGGGCAGCGCAGACAGATGCGCACCTCAGCAGCGATGGTGTCGAGTGAATCGGGCATGGGTAGCTCCGTGACCACGGACGAAGGACGAGAGACGAACGGCAACGGCTACATACCTTTGGTCTTTGGCCTTTGGTCTTTCGTCTCCCCAAAGCATCTTTCCAACCGTCGCGACGCATCCGTACGCGCGACAGCCAGGCGCATCTGCATTCTCGGCTCAGCCAGGGGCGGCGTGGTCATGATCAGGCCATCCTCGCCGTCTCGATAGTAACGCCGCCGCCGGCCCGCGATCTCGTAACCCAGCTTCTCGTAGAGGTGCTGCGCTGGCAGGTTGCCGGCGCGCACCTCGAGCGTCGAGAGACGTGCGCCATTTGCCTGCGCAACATCAAGCAACGCCAGCATCAGATAGAGCCCCAGGCCGCAGCCTCGCCAATCGGGATGCGAGGCGATGGTGGCGATATGCGCTTCGTCCGCCATCAGCCAGAAGCCGCCGTAAGCAACGATTGCGGATTGCAAATTGCGGATCTCGGATTGGGCGGCCTCGGGAATCCACAATCCGCAATCCACAGGCCCGCTCCGCCGCGCTGCGGGGACTATAGTCGGCAAGCGGACCGCGAGGTACGTCGCGATCTCGTTTTGCGTCAAGTCGGCCAGGTACATCCGCCGCGTCCAGGGATCTTTGAAGCAGACGCGTTCGAGAGCCATGATGGCGTCCAGATCGTCGACGGTCATCGGCGTCACTACGGGGAGCGGCATCAGCTAACTCCCCACGGGCTTGGGTGCGGGCGGTTCGTGCAGATAGATCGGGCTGAGGGTCGCCGGATCGTCGGCCTGGCCGGCCGCATAGCGCTTCCAGGCCAGTTCGGCGACGTAGCCCGCCCGCCGCATGGTCAACGCCGACGGCAGGAAGTGCGCGCGCCCTTTGCCAAGCCACTGGATCAACGTCGCCTGATCGGCAGGCAACAATTCGCCGACGAAGATCATCGGCCGGACGACCGTGGCTGCCATCTCCTCGATGGTGGAAAGCCGATACTCCGCCTGCGCGGCCCAACCGGCAGGGCCATGCGCATAGGGCGCCCAGCAGACTCGTCCCCGTCCGGCCTGGATGATGGCGACGACAGGTACCGGCTCGCTTTGATGCGCATAGGCGACAGCGTCCAGCGTCGGCACGCCCAGCAGCTTCAGCCCGTTGGCCAGCGCCAACGCCTTGGCCGCCGCCAATGCCACACGCAAGCCCGTGAAAGAGCCCGGCCCCAGTGCCACAGCCACCGCCGTCAGATCACGCGGCGTTACGCCGGCCTGCGCCATCATCTGCGCTACCTGCGGCATCAACTCAACCGTGTGCCGGTTGGCGGAGTGCCAGTTGTATTCGGCGATCAGGCCGCGTTCGCCGTGATAGAGGGCGATGCCGGCTAACTTGGTGCTGGTGTCAAGTCCGAGTAACATGCGGTCAATAGCTCAACATAACGAGTGCCGTGGGCGACAAAATGGAGACGCCGGCGGGTCTCGCTCAGATAGGTAAACTCCACCTGGAGATGCGCATCCGGGAGCAGACCGGCGATGCGGTCGGCCCATTCGATGACCACTACATCGTCACCGGCAAACAGGTCAGTCAGGCCGATATCCCACATTTCGGCAGGCGCATCAGCAAGCCGGTAGCAGTCGGCGTGCTGCAATACCCGACCGTCGGGCGTCACGTAGCGGTTGATGAGCACGAACGTAGGACTGGTAACCGCGGCAGTGATGCCCATCCCGCGCGCCAGTCCTTGCGTGAACGCCGTCTTCCCGGCCCCCAACTCGCCGGCGAGGGCCAATACGTCGCCGCTGCGCAACCATGAGGCAAGACGGAAGCCCAACGCCTGCGTCTGCGCCACACTTT
>JALOOE010000323.1 GCA_025454565.1 Anaerolineae bacterium | reverse complement strand
AGCCGCAGAGCGCGCGCAAGACACGGGGGTCAGCAGCGCCATGCTGAAAGGATTGTTCAAGAAGGACGAGGAGAGCGACAGTTACTACCCGTCGGCGAAGGACGTGTTCGGGCCGAAGATTCTGGCGACGCGCAAGCTGTTCGAGGACCGGGCGACGGAAAGCCGTTGCCTGACGAAGCGTATGACGACGGCGCGGCCGCGGCCGGGGATCGCAAGGATGCTGAACCGGGCGTTCTGGGACGAGGCGCAGGGGCTGCGCAACAAGCTGCTGATGTACCGGCTGAAGAACTGGCGGGTGACGGACGTGCGCGAGGACCTGAGCGACGCGAGCATCGAGCCGCGGCTGGACCAGGTGACCCTGGCGCTGAAGACGCTGATCGACGACCAGGAGATGCGGGACCAGATCAACCACTTCGTGCGGGCGTACAACGCGACGCTGATCACGGACCGGCAGATGAGCGTGCCGGCGGTGGTGGTCCAGGTGCTGGCGAACACGTGGTGGCTGCCGGAGCCGACGCTGCAGGGGCCGCGGCGGGACTTCACGATCAAGGGGCTGGCGGACCGGGTGCAGGAGATGCTTAACGAGCTGGACCCGGACGAGCGGGTGTCGCCGCGGCGGCTCGGCTCGCTGCTGAGCGCGGACCTCGGGCTGACGAAGCGGGCGAAAGACCCGGAGAGCCGGCGGGACAGCGTGGTGTTGGAAGAGGGCGAGCTGCTCGCGCTAATGGGGCGGTATGGGATCGACATCCCGGAGCACGAGTAGGGGCTTCGGGGCACCTTAAGAACCTGACACATGGTCGCTCGAAAACGGCCCAAAAGCGAAACATCGAAACTTCCGAAGCTTCTAGCGGGGGGTTTTGAGAAAATGAGATTTTTTTTCGCGAGGGGGCCAAAACGGGCCGCGATGTTTCGATGTTTCGCTTTTGGGGATGGGCTAGTTGACGTAATTATCGGCGGTGGGCGGTTGAGGGGCGAAAACGGCGAAATGTCGAAGGTTCTGCGGTCAAGCCTATAGGGATACATCACTTAATTGTGAGAGTGGGGCCGGAAGGAGCGAAACATTGGCGAAACATCGCGCGCGATGTTTCGGAGATGTTTCGCCGGAAAAACGGACCGCATCGCGCAGAATCGTTAAGGTGGCAGCGCATGGACGGAGTCGGGTGGCTGGCGGCTGTGGCCGTGAGCGGATGGCTGCTGTACCTGGCGGTGGCCGGGGTGGGGGCAGGGCTCAGAGAGGGGGCGCGGCATGGATCTGACGGACTGGGAGCAGTTGCGCGTGACGGGGATGGCGGGGTACGAGGCGGCGCTGAGGCGGCACGAGGCCGCGCTGCTGGAGTTGGAGACGGGGTTGCTGGAGCTGCGGGCCGGGCTGCCGACGGGCGCGCGCATGGAGACGGTGTGGTTTCGGCGGTACACGCAGTTGATGCTGGCGCTGTGGCAGGCCGGGCTGCCGCACGAGGTGGAGCCGGAACGAGTGGGCGAGTGGCTCGCAAGCAGGATCGGCGGCGCCGGGCGAAGTGCCAGCGGGGACGGCGCGGGGATCGGAAGCGGTACGGTGTCGTGCAGGCGTGAGGTCATTGCGGACCTCGGCGGTGGCTGGAAGCTGGAGGCGATCGAGGTGCCGGAAAGGCCGGATGCGTCGGTGATTTACTTCCGGGAGATTTCAGAAGCAGGGGAATCGCTAAGGAGAGCAGACATATGAGCAGAACGACTTTGGCCCTGTTGGCGGCCGTTGCCGCAGCCGTGGCGCTGATTGCGTGCGCGGTTGGCGGGCTGTTGGTGATCGGCCTGCTCGACGCGCCGCAGAGCGCGAGCGCTTCGGCGGATGCGGACGCTCGCATCTCGGTTAGCACGAGATGCCTGATCGGCTGTGGGGTGTCCGACCTGTCTGTCGCTCAGGAGCAACGCCAGGAGCAGCGCCAGGAAAAGCGTGAGTCAGATGGGCCGTTTACGACGGCCGTTATCTTCGTGCTGGGGTTTCTCGTCGTCGGCGGTGCGCTCTTCCTGCTGCGCTCCGGCGGGGAGCCGGAGCGGTACGGAGCCTAACTTGTTCTTAGGGAAAGTGAGGCAGAGATCATGCACGATTGTCCGCATTGTGGTCAAGCCTGTGACTGCGACGGCGAGGATACCTGGAACGACGCGGCGCAGATGGGCTGCGATCACCGGTGCGAAGAAGAGGATGACGAAGACGCCTTCGATGACGGAATCGAAGAGGGGTATCAAGCTGTTCGTCCCGACTTCAAGCCCTGTCCGTTCTGCGGCTGCGAAGACGTTCGCGAGTACGTTGACGACGGCTTCTACTGCGAGCAATGCGGCTACGGCTACATCTGGACGGGGCAAGAGACGGAGCAACAGCAGATAGAAGTTCGCCAGCGATGGAACACGCGGCCAATTGAAGACGAGCTCCGTACCGAGAACGAACGGCTGCGCGCCTTAGACGCTCGCTACGATGCCGAGTTCAACCGCATCGAAGCGATCGCCGTCAAAGAGGCTGACCGAGCGGCGCGCTATGAGGTATTCCCGCCCGACGAGCGATCCATCTGCCCGAAGTGCGCCGCGCATCCGCGCCTGCTTTCGCCGCTTATGTGGCAGCCGAATCTACCGGCGTTCTACGTCTGCCCTTTCGGATACATCGGTCAGATCGGCGTCGGGCCGGTCATCGACCAGAGCGCCTAACGGCACTTACCAACCGGACAACCGGTAACTTGTTCTTAGGAGGCGTATGAATCCGAAAAGCCATTCGAGTTATTACTGGTACGCCGTGGAGATTCTTCGGAATCACCGTGGCGAGGAATCGAGACGCGTTGACGTTGGATTGCTAAGTTGGCGCGAGGTCTGCGCCGAACGGCGAGAGGGTAAGGAACTTTTCCTCACGCGCGGGCCTGCGGTGATTGACCATGACCGGGAAATTTCGCGGGCCGCCGTCGAGGCGGTCGCGAAACTCAGAGAAGCTTAGGAGTAGCAGTGATGCCTATATTTTGGAACGTCAACGCCGATGTTTACTGCGATGCGAGACCGTGCCGGGCGAAGCTGACCGTCGCCGGTGACACGCCACGGCAATGCGTCGCCTGGATCAAACAGGCGGGCTGGCTATACCGCAAGAGCCAGGATGACGGACACGTCATGGTGCGCTGTCCCGAACACAGGGAAATTACGCACGACATGGAGGCCGAAGATGGGTATAACAACCCCTGATGGGCGCATCAAGCCGCAGGACCGCGCCGTAGGTTTTGATACCGATCATGCGGTTGCGATTCATGTCATGAATTGGTCCTGGGTTAGTGATGCCTACGGGTACATGATGTGGGTCGATCTCGACCAGGACGAGCCAGTCGAAACGATGTGGGGCGAGGGTTACGTCGAGACTACAAGACGCCGACCTTTCCATCCGACCACCGATATCATCGCTGCTTGGCAGGTCCTGGAAATCTTCATTTGGCCGAAATTCTACACGCGCCTCGTCCGTACCGATACGGGCAACTGGCGTTGCGACATCGAACTGAACGGCGGTGATGGGCCGGTTCGGAGTGCGTGGGCTAAAACTGCACCACTGGCGATTTGCAGAGCCGCACTTGCGGCAGTAGGAGTGTAGAAATATGTCGCTACCTAACGGTTTTCCGTCATGTGCCGAGTGTGGATCATATGGCATGACCGGGCCGGTTTTGTGCGAGGACTGTGCGGCTGAACTGCGCGCCGCCTATGAAATTCTGGCGGCCACACTTAACGTCAAGGTGCGCACGATAGAGGAGTTGCGCGCGGAAATCGTCAAGTGGATTGATGCCGGGAACGCTGGAACGAAGCTCATCAATGAGCAAAGGGTCATCATCCGGCAACAGGATAAGTACATAAAATGGTTTCGCGCCAGCCTGCGCGAGGCCATAGAGGACGCGCAACTGATTGACAACACACCTGACGAAGCGGCGGAGGTGCGCCGTGAATTACTTGCCGTACTTGACAAAGAAGGTGATGGATGAACGAACAGCTTGAAGAAGCGCAGCAGACCGTTGCCGAGATCAGGGCACTGATCGGAACCCTGCCGATAAGAGATCGGATGATTATCGATTGGCGGGTCAGTGATTTACACGCAATGCTGTCCAGGTTTGGCCACCTTGGGAGATTGGCCCTTGCCCTTTGCAGCGCAGAGATACAACTGCAAGATGCTGAAGAGGAGTGGGCCGAGCACGAGCGTCGTCAACTGGCCGAACAAGAGGCTCTCGGAGCCTAACGGCACTTACCAACCGGACGGTCGGTAACTTGTTCTTACCAAGCATGGAGGGGG
>JALOOE010000745.1 GCA_025454565.1 Anaerolineae bacterium | reverse complement strand
GCCGGGGACGCGCGACATAATATTGTGGGCGGCAAAAAAGCTGAGTGGGAGCGCCAACAGAGTGGAGAAGATGGTCGCCAGCAAACCGATGGCGATGGTCTCGATGAGCTTGCCGGCTACAAAGCTGGGAAAGGTGGCTTCTTTGGAGGCCAGCCCGTGCCCTTGACCTCGCCGCCCGTGAGCTTCGTGCGTGCTCGATCCACCAGGCATTCGACTGCGCAAATCTGCGCCTCCTGGCCCGGCACCTCCAGCGTGATCATATCGGGGTGGACGAGATCGGCAGCGACCTTCTTGGCGTCCTCGAAGCGCGTCACCAGCCGGTCGAGCTTCACGTCGGTGACGCTCCACGCGATCACGTAGAGGATGACTGCCGCCGCCAGGATGGCCAGCACGGAGCTCGCCGGTCGTCCCAAGGCCAGGCGCCGTGCATCCAACACGTTCCAGGCCCAGAATAACATCAACATGAACCACAGCCAGGTTGTGGTCGCGCCGCCTACCGTCACCCGGCCGACCTTGAAATTGTCCAACGCCCAATTGATGATGAAGCCCAGGAGCAGCGTTGCGACAAAAATCAGGATGCCGCGCCCGCGCCGTTTGAGATAGATCTGCCCCAAGCCGGGGATGATCAAAGAGAACAGGGCGGCAAGAGCCGCTTTCTGGGCACGAGCGGGGGGCGTCATTGGTGGCTGCATGGATGTCGCGCTGTGGCTCATACGATTGAGACGCGTTCGGCTTCCTGCCCGTAGATTGCTTTGAATTGCGCGTCATCGATCTGCGGGGGCAGCCCTTCAAAAACGACCAGACCATCCTTCAGCGCGATGGCGCGCGTGGCGTAACGATGAACCAGGTCGAGGAAGTGCAGGCTACACAACACGGTGATCCCGCGCTCTTTGTTCAGTTGTTCCAGGTATTTGAGGATCGAGTGCGCCAGCACCGGATCGAGGGACGCGACCGGTTCGTCGGCGAGGATCAGCTTCGGCTCCTGCATCAGCGCCCGCGCAATGCCTACGCGCTGCTGCTGCCCGCCTGACAACGAATCAGCTCGCACATGGGCCTTCTCGCTCAGCCCGACCTGTTCGAGATTCGCCATTGCACGCGCCCGATCATCGCCGGAAAAGGCGCCGACCAGGCTTTGGAGGGTGTTGACATAGCCCAATCGCCCGGAGAGTACGCATGCCGATCTGCCGGCGAATCTTAAGGAGATCAGCGCCCTGCGCGGCGGTGACATCGACGCCGTTCCAGGTGATCTTGCCCGAGGTCGGCTCGATGAGACGATTGATGCAGCGCAGCAGCGTGGATTTGCCCGATCCGCTCAGGCCGATGACCGCCAGGAATTCGCCGTCCGCGACCTCGAAACTGACATCCCGGAGCGCTTGCGTGCCGTTGGGGTAGACCTTGACCAGGTGTTCAACTTTGAGCATGGCGATCTCGTGGTCTGAAAATCAGACCTGGAAGGCCTCTCGACCTTCCAGGTCTGGATCGGGGATCTACTTCACCAGCGTGGCCGGATCTACACCCGCCTTCTTCAGCACGTCAGCGAAAGCCCTGTAGAAGGTAGCGTCAACCTTCTGGAAGCCGTCGATGGTGTACAGCAAGCGTAGCACCTGGTTGCCGCCGGGGTCCGCCGCCATCGCCAGCAGGCCATCCGTGATCAATGCCTGGATCTTCGGATCGAGATCCTTGACGTACTGGACGCCGTCGCTGGGGATCTGATCGGTCACCGCGATGTAGGCCACCTTGTCGAGGATGTCCGGGTACTTGCCCTTGAGGTTGGCGGCGGCATCCGTGATGACATCGATGTAGGTTACACCCGCGTCGCAGTCACCTTTGTAGACAGCGATGCCGACATTGTCATGCGAGCCGGCGTTCTGCACGGCCTTGAAGTCCTTCTCCGCGTCGATTCCGTTCGCCTTCAAGATGATGCGCGGGATGATGGAGCCGGAGGTCGAGTTCGGATCGACGAAGCAGAAGGTCTTGGGTCTTGCCCTTCAGGTCTGCCAATGTCTTGATACCCGACGCCTTATTGGCGATAAACTGCCCCTTGTAGTAGGGCGTCAGCTTGCCAGCCTGGGCCTTATCCGGGTCAATGTCGTTGGTGTTGTACTTCCGCAGCACGGCCAGGGCCGGGATGACGCCGTACTTCTGCTCAGCCAGCAGCTCGGAGAAGGTGTTGAGGAAGCCAACCTGAGCCTTATTCGCGCCCATCGCCTCGATGGTTGCTGCGAACGATGTACCGACCTCGATCTTGAAGGTGAGACCGGTCATCTTGGTCAGGCAGTCGGCGATGGCGTTGCCGGCGCGCGTGATGCGACCGGACTCGCCCGACGGCACGAAGCCGATGACGATCGGCTTCTCCGGCGAGCCCAGTTCGCCTGCCTTTACGGTCATCTTGTTGGGCAGCGGCTCGCATTTCGCCGGGATCGGCGTGTTCGTGGGGGCCACAGGGGCCTTGGTGGGTTCCGCAGCCTTGGTTGGCTCAGGGGCCTTCGTCGCAGCAGGCGCGGCAGTCGGGGCAGGTGCTTTGGTCGGTTCGGGCGCCTTGGTCGGTTCAGGCGCTTTCGTCGGTTCGGCAGCCTTGGCGGGCGCCGCAGTGGGGGCTGGGGTCGCCGCAGGCGCGCACGATGTGATCAGCAGGCCCGCAATGACGAGCACAGCCAACAAGACAGAGAGCTTCTTCATGCCATTCCTCCTGTGTGAGTGAATCCGCTGTGGACCATCTTATACCAGTCCGGGCGATTCGGCAACCCGGAATCACGAGCGCCGATCGTAGACACCGCGCCAGTTGTTCAAGCGGATACGCAGCACATCGCGCACCATGCGATAAGTATCCTGG
>JALOOE010000322.1 GCA_025454565.1 Anaerolineae bacterium | reverse complement strand
TGGGTTCAACTTCATCGGCGCCGACCAGCAGAAGCGGGTGGGCGATCTCTCCGGCGGCGAGCGCAATCGCGTCCACCTGGCGAAGGTGCTCAAGGAGGGTGCCAATGTGCTGCTTCTGGATGAGCCGACCAACGACCTCGACGTGAACACGCTGCGCGCGCTGGAAGAGGCGCTGGACGACTTCGCCGGCAGCGCCATCGTCGTCAGCCACGACCGTTGGTTCCTCGACCGCATCTGCACGCACATCATCGCGTTCGAAGAGGATGGGGGCGTGCGTTGGTTCGTGGGCAATTGCGCCGACTACGAGGCGGATCGCCGCAAGCGGCTCGGCATCGCCGCGGAGACGCCGCACCGGCTGGTGCATCGCCGGCTGACGCGGTGAAGACCGGGTTGACCCAATCATCGCCACCACTTCCTTGAAAATCCTGATGTCAAGTCATGATTTTCAAGGACTAAGTGACGAAAAACGAACGTAGTCTGGCAACTCACGCGTTGACCTGCGCGCTCAATCCTCGTCTTCTGGCTTTGCGGCTACTGCCGGTTCAGCGGTGGAAACAGTCGGCTCAAGCCCGGTACCTGAGTTCATATCGGTCTCCTCGGCTTCTTCCGGGCTGTCTGTCGGCGGTTCCTGCCGGACGATCCTTCTCGGAATCAACGCCAGACCGCTCACCACGGCCAGCCACAAGCCCGCCATGAACATCACCAGCAAGGCGGTGACCCCCATGCGCGCCATGTCGCCCAGCCCGCCGGTTCCCGCCGCCTGAAGCGAGTTCAGGCTGATGATCCCCGCGCTCATGTTCCACGCGCCGTGGAGCAGCACGGCCAGCAGCCCTAACCCGATCCCGCGCAGCCAGCGCCGTTCGACCAGGATCGCCTGCCAGCCCAGGCCCATCAGCCCCGATGCCAGGCAGTGCATGGCTGCCGCGGAACCGCGGAAGACCATCAGTCCCGCCCAGGCGCCGGACATGCGCAGCGCCAACGTGCCGTTAAGGATGCCTTCCACGACGGCGAAGCCCGCGCCTGCGGCCACACCGAACAGGAAGCCGTCCAGCCGGGTGAGCCGCCGGCCCGTGCCCGCGACAAGCGGCACGGCCAGCGCCTTCGCCACCTCCTCCAGCGCGGGCGCCAGGATGCCCAGGAGCGTCAGGCCGGCGATCACGATCACGGGCGAGGAGGCCAACTGCGCCAGCTCCGACATGCCGAGGCCTCGACCAGTGCGCCCCATCTGCGTGGCGATCGCTTGCAGTCGCGCCGTCAGCTCCGGGTCGGTGATGCTGAGCGCGATCAGGGCGACGACCAGGCCGGCGATCACGAGCAGCAGCTCGCCTAGCAGGCCGAGCCCCGCGCCGCCCAGTCCGCCCCACGCAAGGCTGCCGAACGCCGGCCGGCGGGTGATTCGGCTGGCCTGCCTGCCTGCGGCGTCAAAGGCCCACGCCAGGAAGATCAGCGGCGGCAGCGCACCGGCGGCGATCTGGAACAGCGGCATCAACGCCGCGGCCGGGCCGGTCACGGAGACCGCCTGACCGAAGATCAACACGCCCAGGAACAGCAGCAGCCAGACCCACCAGTGCGGCACGCGGAAGCGTTGGCCGGGCCGCCCCTGCCAGGCCCGCCAGCCTGCCCAGGCCAACGGCAGGCCCAGCCCGATGCCGACCGCGGCGACACCCAGCGCCATACTCGCCGTGGATACGGCCGGCGCCCGCCCTGCCCGTGGCCCCAACAGGCTGATCGCCGCCAACACAACCGCGAGCAGCGGTCCGAGGATGGCCGCCGCCACCCCGCCGATGACCGAGAAGATGAGGATCATATTGCGCATGAGATCCCTCAATGCTTGATGCTGAAAGCCGGAGCCAGGATCGGCCCCACTATCCCCGCTCTCCATCCCCGCTCTCTATCTCCGTTCTCTATCTCCGTTCTCTATCTCCGCTCTCTATCCCCGCTCTCTATCCCCGCTCTCTATCTCCGTTCTCTATCTCCGTTCTCTATCTCCAACCTCAGTCTGCCAGCAACCGCTTCAGGATCCGCACCGCGGCCTGTTTGTCCAGCGGCTGATTATGGCTGCCGCATTTCGGGCTCTGGACGCAGCTCGGACAGCCGTCCTCGCACGGACAACCGCGAATCACATCCAGCGTGGCCGACCAGAGCTCCGGCAGCAGCTCGAAGCCCTTTTCGGCAATGCCGATGCCGCCCGGAAAACCGTCGTAGATGAAGATCTGCGGCGCGTCGGTGTCGGGGTGGCGCGGGGTGCTCAGCCCGCCGATGTCCCAACGGTCGCACATCGCAAAGAGCGGCAAGATGCCGATGGCCGCGTGCTCGACCGCGTGGATGCCGCCCAGGAAATCGAGCCCGCGGCCAGCCAGCTCACGCGGCAGCTCCGGCGGCAGATCCCACCACACCGCCACCGTCTCGAACTCCGTCTGCGGCATCTCCAGCGGCTCTTCGCCCAACACCGCCTCGCTGAACTGCTGCAAACGCCGGAAGCCGATCACCTGGCTGCGCACGCGCACCCGGCCCAGGTAGGCCGTTGTGCTCGGCAAGGCGCGATGGCGCAGCGAGCGTACGACGCGGACCTCGTTGACCTCGCGCGGCTGGGTGTAGTAGTCGACGCTCACCGGTTTGACGAGCGCGTGGCGCAACTCCGTGCTGTATTCGGTCACCAGGTAAGAGTCGCCCTGGTGCAGATAGATCGCGCCCGGATGGACGCGAAACGGCGCGGTCGTGCTGCTGATCTCCTCCAGCATCCGATACGTGTTCGCCGCGTTCAGGATCGCGAACCGATCCCCCTCAGCGTCGCGCAGGCTGGCATCCTGGGCCGGGTAGTCGCTGCGGGTGTAGACCCAACGTTCACCGGTGAAGCGCAACGCACCGCTGTCCTCCAACGCCACCATCGCATCGACGAAGCCGGGGCCGAAAAGCGCTTCGTCGTCCAGACCTGACAGGTCTCGAAGACCTGTCAGGTCTTCGTTCGCCACGCGCAACGGCGCCTCATGCGCGGCGCACGGCAGATGCCGCTGAAGGATGTGGACGTTGTCCGGGTCGAGCAGCGCGTTTTCGTGGGAGCGGCCCAGGAGATCGGCGGGATGGCGCATGTAGTACTGGTCGAGCGGGTTATCGAGGCCGATCAGCATGGCGAGCGCGGGATCATCCCCGCGACCGGCGCGGCCGGCCTGCTGCCACAGGCTGGCGATAGTGCCTGGATAGCCGACCAGCAGCGCCGCGTCCAGCCCGCCCACGTCGATCCCCAGCTCCAGCGCAGTGGTCGCCGTCACGCCCAGCAGCCGGCCGCCGAACAACTCCCGCTCGATGCGCCGGCGCTCCTCCGGCAAGTAACCGGCCCGATACGCAGCGATGCGATCCGCAAGCCCGGCGGTCGCTCTATCGCGCCGCAACGTATCACGGGCATAGCGCAACAGCAATTCGGCGATGACGCGCGCCCTGGTGAACGCGATCGTGCGCACGCCCGCGCCGACCAGCGTCGTGAACAGCTCGCTGGCTTCATGGTTGGCGCTGCGCCGGGCGGTGTGGGCGCGATCCAAGAACGGCGGATTCCACAGCGCAAAGGTGCGCGGCCCATGCGGCGAGCCGTCATCGGTGATCACGGTCGCCGGCAGCCCCGTCAGCAACTCGAAGTGCTCGGCCGGGTTGGCGATGGTGGCGGAGGTGGCGATGAAGATCGGCGACCAAGGACGAAAGACCAAAGACGAATGGCGGAGATCCTCCAGTGGGCGGTTTTGGTCCTTCGCCCTTCGTCCTTCGTCCACCCGATACAGCCCGCACACCCGTCGCAGCCGTCGCAGCACACAGGCGACCTGCGACCCGAACACGCCTCGGTAGGTGTGGGCTTCGTCGATCACCACGAATTTGAGATGGCGGAAGAACTCGGCCCACAGCGGATGATTCGGCAGGATGCCGGTGTGCAGCATGTCCGGGTTGGTCAGCAGCACGCGGGCGGTCTTGCGGACGCGCCCGCGTGCGCTCTGCGGTGTATCGCCGTCGTAGGTGGCCGCCAGCGGGTTGACGATGCCGTCGCCGGCCCCCTTGACGAGCGTTTGCCATTTGCCGAGCTGATCCTGGGCCAGGGCTTTGGTCGGGTAGAGATAGAGCGCGCGGGCCAGCGGATCGCGTGCCAGCGCTTCGAGCACCGGCGCGTTGAAGCACAACGTCTTGCCGCTGGCCGTGGAAGTGGCAATCACCACGTTCTGGGCAATCACCACGTTCTGCCCCGCGAGCGCTGCGTTGATCGCTTCGGCTTGATGCGTGTAGAGCCGCTCGGCCCCGGCCGCGGCC
This sequence comes from Anaerolineae bacterium, assembly GCA_025454565.1. Classification (GTDB taxonomy): domain Bacteria; phylum Chloroflexota; class Anaerolineae; order CG2-30-64-16; family CG2-30-64-16; genus JALOOE01. The sequence continues at coordinate 782 of JALOOE010000322.1, read as the reverse complement.
AACGCCCGGCTCACCGGCGCGCTGAGCCTGACGTTCAACTCGCCGTAGCGCGGCGACCGGACGGGGATGGTCTGCGTATGAACCAACTGCCCCGAGTAGTCGCGCCGGCGGCGCAGCTCGTTCAGGAAGGCGTTCGGATCGAAGGACATACGCTATTCTATCACCAAGCTCGTGCAATGCCCACTCTCGATCGATTCATACCGCGTTTTTCGGCAGGGGCGTGCTCCTGGAATCGAGCCTTCAGGCGGTTGGTTTGTGTTCCAGAAGAGACCGGCTAAAGCCTCGAGTCCTGCTCGTCCACGCGTTGCTCCCATGATGGAACCCGCCACGATTCATCCGTTCCGTCGCACCGCCATGCTATAATGGGCGCGCCGTCTGTGCGGAGCCTCGGTCAGCGGCCAACCAAAAGGGGTCTTGATGCCGTCACTGCTCCTCGAACCCATCCTGGGTTTGTTCGTCATCCTCGCGCTCGGCTCATGGCTCGGACAGATTTCGATCAAGGGAATCTCGCTCGGCTCGGCCGCAGTGTTTTTTGTGGCGTTGGTATTCGGCCACTTCGGCTTCAAGTCGCCCCCGGCAGTCACGGAATTGGGACTCCTGTTGTTCGTGTACGCCGTCGGCCTGCAAGCCGGGCCGCGCTTCTTCCGCACCTTTCGCCGCGAGGCCAGCAGCCTCGTTCTGACAGGGTTGGTGGCGGTCGGCGCCGGCGCTGCGGCGACCGTGGTCATGGCGAAGAGTTTCGGTTTCCCTGATGCCCTCGCCGCCGGGCTGTTCACCGGCGC
>JALOOE010000321.1 GCA_025454565.1 Anaerolineae bacterium | reverse complement strand
GGGCGTCCTCTATCTCTTCGTCAACTACACACAGATCGGCACCGCGATGCGGGCGGTTTCGCTCGATCATGACACATCGCGGCTGATGGGCGTCGACGTAAACCGTATCATCACGATCGTGTTTCTCATCGGGCCGGCGCTGGGCGGCGCGGCCGGCATGATGGTGGCGCTGCGTTACGGCTCGTTCGATTTCACGCTGGGCTGGACGTTCGGCCTGAAAGCGTTCATCGCAGCCATCCTGGGCGGTATCGGCAACATCCCGGGCGCCATGCTAGGCGGCCTGCTCCTGGGCACCGTCGAGAGCCTGGGCGCCGGCTACATTTCACCCCAGTGGAAAGACGTCATCGCTTACGTGCTTCTGGTGCTCGTCCTGGTCGTGCGGCCGACCGGCTTGCTGGGCGAGCGCGTGGCGGAAAAGCTGTGAGATGCGCATATGCATGACCTGATGGCCCGAATTCAGCGCATCCCCTATCTCTATTGGGCGCTCGCCGCGCTGGCAGTCGCCCTGCTCTGCCCGCTGGTGTTGGACAATTACCTGCTGGCGGTGCTGTGGCAGGCCGGCATCTATGTGCTCTTGGCGCTCGGCCTCACCATCATCGTCGGCTATGCCGGGCTTTTCCAACTCGGCCAGGCGGCTTTCTACGCGATCGGCGCCTACACCGTTGCGATCCTTAACATTTACCTCGACGTGCCGATCATCCTGGGGATGCCGGTAGCGATCGTGCTCGCGGGGGTGCTCGGCTACCTGGTCAGCAGGCCGATCCTGCATCTGCGGGGCGATTATCTGGCGATCGTCACCATCGCGTTCGGTGAGATCGTCCGTATGCTGTTGGTCAACAACGTGTTCGGCATTACCGGCGGCGCAAACGGTCTTTCGGATATCGATAACCTCAGTATTTTCGGCTTCACGTTCAATACCATCATTGAAAACTACTACCTGGTCCTGTTTTTCGTCGTGATCACGATTTTCGGCGTGCGACGGCTGGAGGACTCGCGGTTGGGACGCGCCTGGACCTACGTGCGCGAGGACGAGTTGGCGGCCGAAGCCATGGGCGTGAATACCGTCCACGTCAAGGCGATCGCATTCGTGCTGGGGTCCGCACTGGCAGGGCTTGCCGGTGTGCTCTACGCCAGCCGTATTTCGGTGATTTCGCCCGAACTGGGGCGCTTCCTCGAATCGGTCATCATCTTCTGTATCGTCGTCCTGGGCGGCACGGGTTCGATCCCCGGTGTGTTCCTCGGCACGTTCGGCATGGTCGTGCTGCCTGAGCTCTTCCGTGTGGTCCGAGATTGGCGCGATGGGTTGGTCGGCCTGGCGATGGTGCTGATGATGATCTTCCGCCCGGCCGGTCTCTGGCCGAGCCGTCGCGTGGCCGAAGAGTTGAGCGCTGACGAGCAAGAAGCGAGCACAGCGTGATGTCCCTACTCCAAGTCTCATCCCTGACCAAATCGTTCGGCGGCCTGATGGCGGTGCATAACGTGGACATCGCCATTGAGCCGGGGCAGATCATGGGCATGATCGGTCCCAACGGTGCGGGAAAGACCACCGTGTTCAACCTGGTCACCGGGATCTACAAACCCGACAGCGGCAAGGTCGAGTTCGGAGGGCGCAGCCTGGTGGGTCTGCGACCGCACGCCATCGCCGCGGCCGGCATCGCGCGCACCTTCCAGACTATCCGCCTTTTCCCCAACCTGACCGTGTTGGAGAACGTCATGTCGGGGCGGGATTGCCGCAGCAAGGCCGGAGTGGCCGGCGCACTCTTCCGCACGCGCGCACAGCGCACCGAGGAACAGGCCATCCGCGCCCAGGCCGAAAAGCATCTGCGCTTCATGAACCTCTGGCCGTCCCGCAATGAGTTGGCCAGGAATCTGCCCTACGGCGATCAGCGCCGGGTGGAGATCGCGCGTGCGCTGGCCACCGATCCCAAGCTGCTCGTGCTGGATGAGCCGGCCGCGGGACTGAACGAGCACGAAAGCGCCGATCTGATGGCGCTCATCCGCCAGATTCGCGACACCGGCATCACGGTGTTCCTGATCGAGCACGACATGAAGGTGGTGATGGGCGTCTCCGACCGCGTCATGGTGCTGGATAACGGCGAGAAGATCGCGGAAGGCACGCCGACCGAGGTGCAGGCCAATGCGCGCGTCATCGAGGCCTACCTCGGCCGCGATGACGGCGAGGAGATGTGGCGCCGTGACTGAGCCGATCCTGCAACTCCATGACGTGCACACCTACTACGGACACATCCACGCGTTGAAGGGGATCGCGCTGGAAGTGAATGAGGGCGAGATCGTCGCCCTGCTCGGCGCAAACGGGGCGGGCAAGAGCACCACGCTGCGCGCGATCAGCGGCCTGCTGCGCCCGCGCCAGGGCGAGATCAAGATCGCCGGCCGCTCCGTCGTGGGCATGCCCGCGCACCAGATCGTCTACCTGGGGGTGTCTCATACGCCGGAGGGGCGCAAGATCTTCTCGGCGCTCAGTGTCAACGAGAACCTCAACATGGGCGCCTACAGCCTGGGACGCGCCAAATCGGCTATCGAGACCCACCGCCGCCGCGTCTTCAAACTTTTTCCGCGCCTCGAAGAGCGCAAGAACCAGCTCGCGGGCACCCTCTCCGGCGGTGAGCAGCAGATGCTCGCCATCGGCCGCGCGCTGATGAGCGATCCCAAGATCCTGCTCCTGGACGAGCCGTCGCTGGGGCTGGCCCCACTCCTGGTCAAGGCCATCTTCGACACGGTGCGCGAGATCAACCAGGCAGGCATGACAATCCTGCTGGTGGAGCAAAATGCCCGCGCGGCGCTGAAACTTGCGAATAAAGGCTACGTACTAGAGACAGGCAGCATCGCGCTCGCCGGCCCAGCCGAGCAGTTGCTGGCGGATGAACGGGTGCGCAAAGCGTATCTGGGAGAGCAGTAACGACTCTGTTGACTTTGGATTGTGCACGCCATATAATCTGGGTGTCGATACAAGGGGAGAGCAAGATGCCGAGCGTTGCACTTACTAGACAGTACATCCGAGACGCTGACGGTAAGCAGATCGGCGTGATCTTGCCGCTCGAGGAATACCAGGCATTGATGCGGTTACAGTCAGGATCTCCTCGTCGTGCCCGCCAATCGGCGAGTGGGGCGACGTCAGCGCAATCTCTCTACGGAGCCCTCCGCCATCTGAGTGGCACGCTCGCGCCCACTGAAGATCTGGATGAAACTCGACGAAAGCTGTGGGCTGCTTGGGATGAGAGCGATACCCCATGATCGCCGCGGTCCTTGACACGCACACGGTCATTTGGTTGTTGTATGCCGACACGCGGCTTTCATCCAGCGCACTTCGAGCGATCGAAGCGGCGTCTGCCCAACAATCACAGGTCGCGATTTCCTCCACCTCTCTGGTGGAAGCTGCCTATCTCGAAGAAAAAGGGACGCATTCCCGTCGGCACTCTTCGTGGTTTGCTGGAACTGCTTGATGAGCCGGAGGCACAGCTTGTCGAGGTTCCAGAGAGTCGCAATATCGTTGCTGCCGTCCTTTCCATCTCTCGCGAGGCAGTTCCCGATATGCCCGATCGCGTCATTGCCGCAACGGCTCTGAGCCTGACGGTACCGGTAATCAGTCGCGATGGCAAAATCCGGGATAACCAGGTCGAAACAATCTGGTAAAACTGGCTGGAATAGGCTACCAACACCGAGGACGCCAATGAACCTGACGGATCTCTTGCGCAGCGAAAACTTCGACCCGAAACAGGTCTTTGTCCTGCGCCACCGACCGTCCGAACCGGAACTCAACAAGGTGCTCCCCTGGCTTGCGGCAGAAAAACTGACGTGTTCAATGCGTACCAGCAGACGCAGGGCGAGAAACTTCAGAATGTCATGAAGAAACTGGAAGGCACAGGCTATGTTGCGTCGTTTATCGGCCACAAATCGGGCAAAGCCCTGTTCGTGGGGTTGTACTCGATCACCGCGTCCAAGCCGATCACTTATGAGGAGTATTGGGAGAAACCGGCATACGTAGAACTAAAGGCTTATGTCCAAAAAGATACGGGCAAGGCCGACTGGCCATAACTAGCGACACCTTTCAGTAGGTGTCGTTCTGAAACTTCCTGGATGCTGATTGAACCTACAACGGTACGATATGGAGATGTTTCAATGACGAGCAAAGCAACAGTCGATGACTTTCTGGCCCAACGGACGCTCGCCCTGGTCGGCGCATCGCGCGACCCGAAAGCGTTCAGCAGCAACGCGTATAAGGAGCTGACCGAGAAGGGCTATCGCCTCATCCCGGTCAACCCGAAGGCCGACACCGTGATGGGCGAGCG
>JALOOE010000320.1 GCA_025454565.1 Anaerolineae bacterium | reverse complement strand
GCTTCGATCTATTCCACGGCAACTGGCCGGAGATGGGACCACTCATCTTCCTCGGCAAGAACTACCCGAATGTCGCGCTCGACCTTTGCTGGCTCCAGATCATTGACCCACTCTACGCCGAGGATTTGCTGCGGCGGGCCGTCGTGACGATCCCGCACACCAAGATCCACGGCTTCGGCGGCGACTACGTGGACGCACCCGAATATAGCGCCGCGCATCTCGCTATCGCCCGCGCAGTCATCGCGTCCGCGCTGGCCGACCTGGTAGAACGCGGGTGGCTGGATGAAGCCCAGGCCGTGCGCATTGCGGCAGACTGGCTGTTCAACAATCCGAACCGGTTTTTCCGGCTGGGCCTGAAGATGGACGATTGACGACGAACGACCGACGACATCCGGTTGGCGCTTCGCATGCCCTCGCCAGCGCACCCTCGCTCTGGCTGACCTCGCCGACCGAGCCAGTTCGGATCACCGAGATAGGAGCGATGACTCAATGGAAGACCGATCACTCGCGTTTCTGAAGGATCTCCTGGCCGCCCCGAGCCCGTCGGGGTTCGAGCAGCCCGCGCAGAAGGTGTGGCGGGATGCCATGGCGCCGTTCGCCGACCGGATCACCACCGACATGCACGGCAACTGTATCGCCGCGTTGCACGAAGGCGGCCCGACCCGTCTGGTGCTGGCAGGCCACGTGGATGAGCTGGGATTCATGGTCAACTACATCAGCGACGATGGCTATATCTTCTTCAAGACTATCGGCGGCTTCGACCTGAACATCATCCCCGGCCGTCGCGTGCGGATTCACACGAAAAACGGTCCCGTGCCCGGCGTCACCGGCAAGAAGGCGATCCACGTGATGACCGACGATGATCGCAAGAAGAAGCTGGAGATTCAGGATCTCTGGATCGATATCGGCGTGAAGGACAAGAAGGAGGCGCAATCGTTGGTGCGCGTGGGCGACCCGATCACCTACGCCGAGAGCTTCGAGATCGTGCGGGGCTCGGTCGTCGCCTCGCGTGCCTTCGATGATAAGGCCGGCAGCTTCGCGGTCGGTGAAGTCCTGCGCCTGCTGGCGGGCAAATCGTTCGATGCGGCGGTCTACTCGGTCTCGACTGTCCAGGAAGAGGTGGGGTTGCGCGGCGCACGCACCAGCGCTTACGGCATCGATCCGAAGGTAGGCGTCGCAGTGGACGTCTGCCACGCCACCGATCATCCCGACATGGATCGCCGCCGGGTCGGCGAAATCAAGCTCGGCGGCGGGCCCGCCATCGCGCGTGGCCCCAACATCAGCCCGGTCGTGGAGCGGATGCTGATCGAGGCGGCTGAGGCGGAGGGAATCCCCTATCAACTCGAAGCGGCGCCCGGCGGCACCGGCACCGATGCGAACGCCATCCAACTGACGCGGGCCGGGGTCGCTACCGGATTGGTGAGCATCCCTCTGCGCTACATGCACACCGCGGCCGAGGTGATCTCGCTGGAGGACCTCGAGAACGTCTCGCGACTGCTCGCCGCGTTCATCCTGCGCGTGAAGGACGATACCGACTTCACACCATGATTATGGCCGAGGTCGATATCGATCGAGAATCTGGCCGGCGTAGTCGATGATGCTCAGGCGCAGCGCCAGCGGCTCCAGCACTTCGGCTGCCCGGCCAAATCCCAGGAGGCGCTCGCGCGCATCTTCAAAGCGCTCGAAGGTCAGGACAACTGTCATCCAGCCGGCGTCGTCGGGCATGGCGGCTCCGGCGATCGCCGGCTGGATGCTCTTCCCGAAGTAGTAGGGCAGCAGCGGGATCATTTCGGGCGCAACGCGCACGGTTGCCGTGAAGGATGGCCGGTTCGCCTCCTGGTTAATGCGCCAATCTTGCCAGAACACCGCCAGGTCGAAATCTGCCGGCCGATCGAAATGCTCGTCGGTGATCTGCGCCGCCACAACATCGGATGCGCGCTGCGCCTGGATCCCGCCATCCCTGGCGCAGACCAAATGCCAGATGCCTGCACTTGCTACCAGACCGTAGGGGGCGATCACGCGCTCGAACTGGGCCGTGTACGGGCCGATGTGCGCATGATAGGTGATGAAGAGCTTGCGATCCTCCCAGACGGCGCGTTGCATCGTCTGCAGGTGCGGCACCGGGCCGGCGGCGTGCTCCCAGCGCGACCAATCGAGGTGAATCCGCCGGCGAACCAGGTCGTGGTCTTCCCGGTGACCGTCCGGCAGGGCGGCGGCGAGCTTGCGCAGCGCCCCGCGCAGCTCGTCGCTCATCCCCAGATCGTCCAGGGCCGATGGCACGCTGAGCATGAAGAGCGCACGCAGCTCGTCTTGGGTCAGGCCCGTGAGGGTTGTCCGGTAGCCGTCCAGCAGCGCACAGCCGCCGCCCGGCCCGCGCTCGGCGTAGACCGGCACGCCGGCAGCGCTCAACGCATCCAGGTCCCGGTAGACGGTTCGCACCGACACTTCCAGTTCCTGGGCCAGATCCGCCGCGGTCATCCGGCCGCGGGCCTGCAGGAGCATCAAGAGAGACAACAGCCTGTCCGCGCGCATGGGCAGCACCCCTTCCGATTGCCTCGATTTTACCACGAAATTCCTGACAGCAGGTGTCAGCTAGATGATGGTATAAGATGGTTATGCTGCGTTCCGGAACGCAAGTGATCGAGCGAATTCAGGCAGAGGTTGTCAGGAGGAATGATGTCCGAGCAAGAGGTGAGGATCGTACGGCTTGCGCCGATGCAGGTGGCGATGAGCTATGGCTTCGGCGCCAGCCCAGAGGGGATAGCGTGGGACAAGCTGCTGAGTTGGGCGAAGTCGAAGGGCTTGTTGGGGAATGCCGGAACCCGTTTCTTTGGGTTCAACAATCCGAACCCCGCCCCCGGCAGCCCGAACTACGGCTATGAGCAGTGGATGACCGTCGCCCCGGACGTGGCTGGTGAGGGCGATGTGACGATCAAGACGTTCGATGGCGGGCTGTACGCGGTCACGCGCTGCACCCTCGATGGCATCGGCGAGGCGTGGGGGCAGTTAGTCATGTGGCGCGAGGGCAGCCGCTATCGGCCGGCCCATCATCAGTGGCTCGAAGAGTCCATCTCGCCACCGCAGGAAATGGCCGCCGTCGGCGCGGGGAATGCCGTCATGGATCTCTACCTGCCGATTGTGGAGTAGCCGCAAACGCACGGCCTGATGGGTTTTCAGCAGCCCGTCAGGCCGGTAATCGTGGAGGAGTCAACTCATGCCGGGAATGATCGTCGCGCCTGAGCCGCTCGCCGTGGAGGCGGGCGCGCAGGTTTTGATGGCTGGCGGCAACGCGGTCGACGCGGCCGTGACCGCCGCCTTTGTCGAAGGCATCGTCAATCCGATGAACTGCGGCATCGGCGGCTATGTGCTCGCCACGCTGCACCTGGCTGATACGCGGGGCGGCGCCGGCCAGACGGTCGCGCTCGATGCGCCCGCACTCGCCGGCTCGCTGACGACGCCCGATATGTGGGAAGCTGCCTCGCTCGGCCCGAACCCGGACGGCTGGGGTTTCCTGGTTCAGGATCGAGTTAACTACATGGGCTATAGCTCGATCTGTACACCGGGCGCGGTGGCTGGCCTGGCCATGCTGCTGGCGCGCTATGGCACGATCTCATGGGCCGACGCCATCGCGCCCGCCGCCCGGGTTGCCCGGTCTGGCTTCATGGTCGGGCAGACGTTGGCCGCTTCGTGGGCATATCGCAGCCACAACCCGCTGACCTGTACAACGCTGGACGCCATCGAGGCCAACCCGGAGGCACGACGCATTTTCCTGCGTCCCGACGGCGGACCGGCCGAGCCTGCCGATGTCATCCGCCGCCCCGACTATGCGGCTGTCCTGGAACGCCTGGTGGCCCGTGGGCCGGACGACTTCTATACCGGCGAATTAGCGAGCGAGATCAGCCGTGATCTGGCGGAGAATGGCAGCTTCGTCACGCCGCAAGACCTGGCCGAGTATGCCGTGCGAGACATCAAGCCATTGACTGGCACGTATCACGGGTGCAAAATCCGCACTTCGCCGCCGCCCCACGGCGGCCCGACATTGCTCGCCGCGTTGAATATCCTGGAAGGTTACGACCTGAGCGCCCTGGGTCACAACTCTGCGGAGTACATCTATCAGGTCTCGATGGCGCTCAAGGGGGCGTTCGCCGATCGCAACCCATACCTGGGCGTGAGTGGCGGCAGCACATCGTCGCGGGCCGGCCGATCATGGTGGCCTACGTGCCGCCGGAGCCACCCGATACCACCCACGTCAGTGTGGTGGATCGCCACGGCAACTGCATCGCGCTCACCCACTCGCTCGGTTCCGGCTCCGGCGTCATCACACCCGGCATGGGTTTCATCCACAATAACTCGATGTGCAACTTCAACCCACGGCCGGGCACGGCCAACTCGATTGCGCCGCGCAAGAGCCGCACCACCGGCATGGCGCCCACGATCATCTATCGCGATGGCGCGCCTGTGATAGTGATCGGCGCGCCGGGCGGCACCAAGATCATCACTTCAGTGCTGCAAGTGCTGCTGAACATCCTGGATTTCGGCATGAGCCCGAGCGAAGCGGTGCTTGCGCCGCGCTTCGACTGCCAGGGCGACGTGATCACCTGCCAGCCGCGCATCCCCGGCACGGTGCGTGACGCAGTGGCGCGCCGCCACCCGGTGGCGCCCAGCCCGAACAGCCACGGCGGTATGGGCCTGGTGCACGTGATTGCGCTCGATCCTGTGACGGGCAAGCTCACCGGCGGGGCGGATACAGGGGCCGGGGGAATGGCGTTGTTGACCTCTTAGCGGCCAGGGCTACCTTCGGAACACCGACCGCGGCTCGCGGAAATGGCGAGTCGCCATCCCAGGTAATGGGGTGACGACTCGCTTGCCTCTCGCGGCGTGCTTCCTATTTGGTTGTGATGCTCTTGGACAGCACGCTTCCGGCAGCATCGAAGATGTAGCTGGCCTTGTTCACGTCGGTGACTGCCAACGTGTACGTGCCACGCGGCCCGGCGACCGAGAATCTGGCTCGACCGGTGGAGCCGGTCGTCGCGGTCGCAGTTCGCGTGCCGCCGTTGGGCAGGGTCCAGCGGATGGCGACGGTTGCGTTCGAGACGGCGACGCCGTTACCGTCTTTGATCGTAACATCGCCGGTGACGGTGGCGGTGCTGCCGCTCACCTTGCTGCTCAGTGAAATGCCGCTGACTTTAAGGCTCTTGGAAGTCCCGGATGTCACGTTGACCGTGATCTCTGTCTGGCTCCAGTTGCCGAGCGCGTCGTAGGCATAGGCCCGTACCGTGTACGTCGCGGGCGTCAGACCGCTCGTGTTCCAGTTTACCAGGAGCGCGCCGGCATTCGAGACGGAGCCGAGGATCACATATTGCCCCGTGTATTGGTTCCAGAAGCTGATTTCAAGGTACTCGACGCCGACATTGTCGGTCGCTTCAGCGGAGACGGTGACCGTGCCGGAGACCGAGGCGCCGTTCGCCGGGGTCAGGATCGTCACGACGGGCGCTGTGGTGTCCAGCGGTGTCGCGGGCGCTGTCACAGTGACAACGTTCGACCACGGACTGCTGCCGCCGATCCCCACGGCGCGCACGCGATACTCGTAGGTGATGCCCACGCCGACGGTCGTATCCGTGTGGGTGGTAGCGGTTCCCGGCGGCGTGAGGGCCAGGCGCGTCCAGGCGCCGCTTCCGGCTACGCTGCGCTCGAGCTCATAGCCTCGGGTGAGCGAGCTCGTGTTCAGCCACGTCAGGTTGATGGAATTGTACGGCTCCGAGCGCGTGGCCGGATGCGGCACCCCCTGAAGGTCAGCCGGCGCAGTCGGCGGGGGCAATGTCCCTGACGGTGTCAGCAGCACGCCGCCCGATTGACCGGCGCCGGAGTTCGTAGCAACTGCGGCGACCACGCGCTGATCGTTGATGACAGCCCCGCTTCCGCTGATCGCCCATCCGGCGTCGAGCACGGCCGGATCCAGGAGACTGTTGAGCGCGAATTTGCCCAGCCCGTCGAGATACAGGCCGGCGCCCAACTCGCCGTAACCGAAATCACCGCGGTTGTTGATATCCGTGGCGGTTGTATACTTGGAGGTTCCGTCGATGTATTGCCAGCCCGCGGCGCCTTCGTAACGAAAGACCGACACGATATTCAGCGAGGAGGACCGCAGTGAGGCAGTCCCGACCATCATGCCGCTGTTGTTGATGTCAACGGCGGCCACCGCATTGTAGTTCGTGGGGCCGTTGCCGATCCACTCGACGACGCCACTGTTGAGATCCAGCCGTTCAGCGCCACCGATCAACTGTCCGACATCGTTGATCGCGCTGGGCCACGTCCACCACCCGTACTGCGCGGCGAGGTCCACCATTCCGCGCTGGCTGCTGAACAGCCAGCCTGAGCCGGTGGGCGCGTAGCCGAGGGTGCGCCGCGCGCCGATGATCTCCCCCAGATTGTTGATGCCCGTGGCGTAGGAACTCGCGTCGCCGGGCAGCCGTGGGAGCTCTTCGAGCGTATAGCCGCTGCCGTTGGGTTGCCAGCGCACTGCGGTGGGGTTCCAGTTGGATGCGAACGACACGCCGACGATCACCCCGCTGTCATTGATGTCCGTGGGAAATATGCTCATGGCCCCGGCGGGAGTCGGCAAATTGACCCACGGCGCGCCATTGGCGCTCACCAACGGCTGATAGTTGCTGGTGCCGCTGATGAGCCTGCGGCCCGCGACCACGCCGTTGTTGTTGATCGCTACCGGCGAACCGGCGCCCAAATACTGGAGCTGGTAGACCGGAGGCGCGTCGGCCGCCCGTGCCACCTGCTCCGGCATCACACCCAGTAAGGCGATGGTCGCAATGACCATCAGAGCGATGATGTTTCTGCGCAACATTCTGGCCCTCCTTGTGAAATCTTGCTGCCAGTATAGGCGATGAACGAGACGCTGTCTGTGACAAAGTCACGCGGCCGCAAGGGACTTCAGTGCTTCGAGATCCAAGATTTCGATAGCGCCGCGCGCTGGGCGAATCGCTCCGGCGCCGGCGAAGCTTTCCAGGATGCGGCTGATGACCTCGCGCGAGCTGCCCAGCTCGGCGGCGATTTCCTGATGCGTAACGGCGATAGGGTTGCAGATCCGGCCGCGTTCCAGCAGCAGCGAGGCGACGCGGGCATCCATGCGGCGAAACACCACCTCTTCGACCAGACCCAATACATTGACGAGGCGCTGCGAGAGCAGATCGAAAAAGAATTCGCGCCAAACATCGTAGCGGCGTATCCAGTGCCGGAAAGCATCAGCCGGGACCATCACCGCTTCAATCGGCTGCTCGACCGTTGCCAGGGCAGGAAACGGCTGCTGGTTGAGAATGGCGTTAGCGGTCAGGATACAAGACTCACCCAGGCCGAAGCGGTAGAGGGTGATCTCCCGACCTGACTGGCCGATCATATAGACCCGCACCGTGCCGGAGGTCACCAGGGCCAGTGCGTCGGGTCGATCGCCGTTCATGAAGATGTCTTTGCCTGCGGGGAGGGCTGCGACGAAGGTCGCTTGCTGAAACTCGCGCGCTGCTTG
>JALOOE010000319.1 GCA_025454565.1 Anaerolineae bacterium | reverse complement strand
GGTCAGCCCGTAGACGCCGTTGTTCTCCACGATATAGACCATCGGGATATTGCGTCGCACCGCGTGCTTGAACTGCCCGGTGCCGATCGATGCCGTGTCACCATCGCCGCTCACGCCGATCACGGTCAGGTCGCGATTGGCCACTACGGCGCCGGTTGCCATCGCCGGCATCCGCCCATGCACACCGTTGAACGCATGGCTCCAGCCCAGGAAGTAGGCGGGCGACTTGCTGCTGCACCCGATACCGCTCATCTTCACCACCTGGGTCTGATCGAGGCTCAGCTCCCAGGCGACATTCATGATACGCTGGCTGATGCTATCGTGACCGCAGCCTTTGCACAGGGTGGATGGCGCAGCTTGGTATGCCTTTTTCTCTAGGCCGAGGGCGTTGATCTTCGCGCCCCTGGCGGGGGTTTCAACTGGGGTCGTCATCGTCTACGCTCCTCTATCCTAGATATGCTTCTTGATCGCGCCGGCGATCCACTCGGCCGAGAGCGGCAAACCATTGCAGCGGGCGATCGAGGCCAGCTTGTCGCCGCAGCACGGCTCTTCGGAAAGCAGGATCAGGTTCAACTGCCCGTCGCGGTTGTTTTCCACCACGAAGAGGCGCTCGTGATCTCGAATGAAGTTGTGCACATCGTCGTTGATCGGCAGCGCCCGCAAGCGCATGTAGCTCGTTTCGACACCTGATGCGCGCAGCAGATCTCGCGCTTCCTGGATGGCTGGATCGTTGGAGCCAACGCTGATGATGCCGAAGCGGGCATCCGGCGCGATCTCCACCACCGGGGCGGGGACGATTTGGCGCGCCGTATCGAACTTAAGCGCCAGCCGGTTCAGGTTGGCTTCCCAGACTTCGGGGCGCTCGCTGTAGCGGGCATATTCGTCGTGACCGGTGCCGCGCGCGAAGTAAGCGGCCATCGGGTGCTTGGTCCCGGGCAGCGTGCGATAGGTGATGCCATCGCCGTCCACATCCTTGTAGCGGCCCCACGAGCCGCCCAGCTCGCGGAGCTGCTCGGCGGTCAGCACCTTGCCGCGATCCATCGGCTGATCGGGATATGCGAACGCATCGCTGGCCCAGATGTTCATGCCCAGGTCGAGGTCGCTGAGGACCAGCACAGGCGCCTGGAGCCGCTCGGCCAGATCGAATGCCAGCCAGCCGAACTCGAAGCATTCCTTCGGGTCGGCTGGGAATAGGAGCACGTGGCGCGTATCGCCGTGGCTCAGATAGTACGCGGCCGAGATGTCGCCCTGACCGGTGCGCGTGGGGAGGCCGGTGCTGGGGCCGATGCGCTGGATATCCCACACAACCGCGGGCACTTCGGCGAAGTAGGCCAGGCCGATGAATTCGGTCATCAGATCGATGCCGGGGCCGCTGGTACTGGTCATGGCCCGCGCACCGGCCCAACCGGCGCCCACCAACATGCCCATCGCCGCCAACTCATCCTCCGCCTGGACGATGGCAAAATTCGCCTTGCCGGTTTCCGGATCGGTACGCAGTTGCGGCAGATACTTGGTGAGCGCATCCGCCAGGCTGGAGGCCGGCGTGATCGGGTACCAGGCGACGACGGTGACGCCACCGAAGACGGAACCGAGCGCCGCCGCCGAATTGCCGTCGATCAGCACTTTGCCCTCGTTGAAGCCGGTCATGCGCGCCACACGATACGGATCGGTCTTGACAAGATTCTGTTTCGCCCAGTCGTATGCGCGGCGCACCATGTTCATGTTCAACTCGGTCGGCTTGGGTTTGCCGCCGAAGTTCCAGGAGATGGCCGCCTCGAGCTCGACCAGGTCGATCTCCAACAGATGCGCCAAAACGCCGACATAGACCATGTTGGCGATGTAGTCGCGCAATTCGTGGGGCAGGTTGGCTTCTTTGATCAGTTGGCCGACCGGCATCGGATAGTAGGTGACGTCATGCCGGCGCGCGGCAATAGGCAGGCTATCGTCATAGAGCACGATGCCGCCGGGGGCGACGTTCGCCATGTCCTCAGCGACCGTACGCCCGTTCAGACACACGGCGATCTCGTATGCCTCTTTGCGGCCCAGATAGCCATCCTTGCTCAAGCGGATGATGTACCAGGTGGGCAGGCCCTGAATGTTGCTAGGGAACAGGTTCTTGCCGTTCACCGGAATGCCCATCTTGAACAAGGTGCGCAGCAGCACGCCATTACTGGTCTGGCTGCCCGAACCGTTGATGGTCGCAATGTTGATGGAGAAATCATTGACGACCACCCCTTGCTCCTTCATGTTGGCGGGGGCCTCTTGAAGTGCAATAGTCATAGCTCGACTCCTTGGGTTTGTTTGACGCTCATCGGTACCGGAAGCTCGTGCGCGACGCCCATCTTGTCGATGAGCCGCATATGTTGAATCAACAATTCTTTGCCGGTTGCGGTATCACCGGCTTCAAGCGCCTTGACGATGCGCTCGTGGTAGCTCCACACCTCTTGCAGGTACGCATAATCGGCGTAGGTGTTCAGCTCAACCGCTTCGTAGGCATCCCAGTAGGCTTCGAGCAAGCCGAGAACGAATGGGTTGCCCAGCCGGTTGAAGATGGTCAAGTGGAACTGCCGATGCTCCGGGTAGGGGATTTGGATGCGATCGTAGGTGAGCTTGGCTTGTGCGCGGGCCACCAACTCATTGAGGCGCGCGATGTCATCCGGCAACAACAGGACGACTGCCTCATCCCAGAATGCCGTTTCCAGATGGATGCGCAGGGACGCAAAGGACCGGAAGGCATCGCGCTGGAGTGACAGCGCCACCATCAGACTGAGACGCACGGCCGGCAGAAAATCATACGCCAGGCAGCGGATGCCCTTGCGTGGGCTGGCCTCCACCAGGCCGAGGGTGCGCGCCACCTCAAACTGCTCGCGCAGCTTGCCAACGCTGATGCCGACCTCGGCGCTGATCTCATCCAGGGACGGCAGACGCGTGCCGGGTTGGCAATCGTGGGCCAGCAGGTAGCGAAGGAATTCCGCGTCGATTTGAGAAGCGATCATGGACGGCAACCGGTAGTTATTGGGATTATTCCGATTTATCGGATCAATCAGATTGATGGTAGGATATCATAGGGCGCTAAGGAAGTCAAGAATTTCTTGACTACTCCTGCGGCAGAACGTTATCATAGACACGCTACGCTGTGTTTACGATCGTTGAGGAGCCGATGAGATCAGCATGAAACTGCGCCAGTCCTTTTCACGCCCAGGCTTCTGGATTGTAGGCTTGAGCTTGCTCTGGGCAGGCCTCCTGGTCTCCAACATTGTGCCTGAGCTGCGGGGCAGTCACGGTTGGCAGTGGCCTATCGATTTCGTGCACGATCCGCGCCGGCTCTTGCTCATTACGCTAGGTGTCATCGCATATATCGGCGTGGCCTTCCGATTGTTGCAGAACCGGTCGGCGGCTGGTTTGCTGCTGTGGGCGATGGCAGGCAGCATCGGTCTGCCACTCGCCGCCGCGTATGTCCGCGATGATCTTCTCTTTCGGTTTTTTTCGATTACCGTCAGCGGCGTCACGGGCTGGCACAGGGCGGCTGCCAGCATCCAGGATTTGGGCGCGACCCTGCGTGACTGGCCCGCGTTCATCGCGGTCACGTCCGAGTACTCCAGTCATGTGGCGCTGTCACCGCCCGGCCTGGTAGTGATCTATTATGCTGCGAATGCCTTCTTGACACCCCTCACGCCGTTGGCCGATTGGCTGGTAGCGCCCCTGCGGCTGCTCCAATGTCATGATATGGCTCTCATGGCGAACAGCAACGCCCGGCTCGCATCGGCCTGGCTGGGGATGCTCACGCCGGTCTGGGGCAGCCTGACCATTCTCATCCTCTACCGGCTGGGGCGATCGATGTTCGGGCCGGATACCGCGCGCTGGGCCGTCATCTGGTGGCCGCTCGTGCCGAGCTTTTTGATCTTTGCGCCGCTGCCCTACACGCTCTATCCGCTGCCTGCCCTGATCATGATCGATCTGCTGCTCGTAGGCCTCCGCCGCAACCGTCCGGCTCGGGTGCTGCTCGCAGGAATGGTCATGTCGGCGCTCACCTTCGTGTCGTTTGCACTGATGCCCTTGATCCTGCTGGCAGGGCTCTTGACGTTGGGCATATACTGGATCAACATCCGCAGATCGGAAACCGCGTCCCCGTGGCATTGGCCCCTGCAGATGGGATTGTGGTACGGATTGGGACTCTCGACGGTCTGGCTGATCTATTATGCAGTGGCCGGCCTGAGCCCTTGGGCATTGATGTTAGCGGCGAGTCCGGGCCATCTGGCACTCGATCGCCCCTACTGGCCGTGGCTCGTCTTGCATGCGAATGATTTCTTCATGTTCACCGGCTGGCCG
>JALOOE010000318.1 GCA_025454565.1 Anaerolineae bacterium | reverse complement strand
GCGGCCACCCTCGTCATCCGGCCTGAGATGGTCGAGATGGATTCGCCCCAGGCGCAGGTGGCGGGCATCGTGCGCCGGTCGGCCTACCTGGGCAACGTCATCGAGTACGATGTCGAGGTAGGCGGGCAACTGCTGTCGCTGGTCGAGCGCGACCCGCGCCATCTCGAAATCCATCCCGAAGGGCAGGCGGTGAAGGTGCGCTTCCTGGAGGATTGCTTGTACGTGTTGCCGAAGTAGGCGCGTTTGGGTTTTTGTGGTTACTTGTGATACGATGTGACTACATTGTGGATTGTGGGGCGGGAACATGACTCAAACAACCGTGGGAATTCGCGAGTTGAAGGCGCAGTTGAGCAACTACGTCCAGCGCGTCAAAGCGGGCGATACCGTGGGCGGTTGGCCGCATCGTGCCCATCGAGCCGGCGCAGCCATCGGTTGAAGAGCGGCTACAAGCCATGATTCGAGACGGGATCGTCGAGTGGGATGGGCGCAAGCTGGAGCCGATGGCGCCAGTAGCCAAGACGCGTGGGCCAACCATGGTTGCTGATCTTCTGCTGGAAGACCGCGAGTGATCCTCTATCTTGATGCCAGTGCACTGGTGAAACGCTATACGGAGGAACGCGGTACGGTTGAGGTGAGGGAGGCGATAAGTCGAGCGACGACAGTAGGCACTTCGCTGATCAGTCGTGCCGAAGTTGCCGCAGCCTTCGCCAAGTCTGTGCGTACCAGCGCATTGACATCCGAAGAAGCCACGCACGCGCTTCACCGCTTCCGGTTACAATGGGCCAGCTACGTGCGAGTGAGACTGAGCGATTCGGTTATTGCGCGCGCGGACAGTCTCGCCTGGCAGCATGGTCTTCGCGGATACGACGCCGTGCACCTGGCGGCAGCACTGACTTGGAGCGATGCTTTGGATGCCGGGGTGGTCATGGCGACATTCGATCGCGCGCTGTGGAAGGTCGCAGGGCAGGCTGGATTGGACGTTTTGCCCGCGGATCTGCCGGCCCTGTTGGATGAATGGCAGCGCGGCCGTGCTGCACCACAATGACTGTGGTTTCTCTCGAAAGGATTGATCGAACATGCGCCTTCGATTCGGTCAATCCTGCAGATTCGTTGTCGTAATGGTGGAAGCGACCAATTATCGATGACCATCCAACCCAACTTCGATCTCCTTTTCATCGGCCACTTCGCCGTCGACCGCAACGTGGTGGACGGCGTGGCGAAGACCGAATCCGGCGGGGGCGTGTATTACGGCGGCATCGCCGCGGCCCGGCTGGGCGCGCGCGTCGGTGTCGTGACGCGCCTGCGAGTTGAGGATTTCCCGCGGCTGGACGCGTTCCGAGCGTCGGGCGTCGAGGTCTTCGCGACGGCCGCGGCCGACACCTCCGGCATCGAGAACACCTACAGCTCGGCGGACATGGAGCGCCGCGTCTGTGTGCCGCTGGGCTTCGCCGGGCCGTTCGCGCCGCAGGATATCCCCGATGTGGCGGCGCATATCATCGCCGTCGTGCCGATCATCGCCGGCGAGGTGGATCTGCCGTTGCTCAAGCGGCTGGCGAGCCGCGGGCCGGTGGCGCTCGACGTGCAGGGCTTCGTGCGCGTGCGCGTCGGCGACCGACTGCTCTTCCGGCCGTGGGCGGAGATGGCCGAGGGGCTGGCGCACGTGACCTATCTCAAGGTCGATCGCGCCGAGGCGGAGGCGTTGACCGGCGAGACCGATCTTGCGATCGCGGCCGCGAAGCTGGCCGCCCATGGCCCGCGTGAGATCGTGCTGACTCAGTCGGCGGGCGTCATGGTCTATGCTGACGGGCAGACCCACTTCGCGCCGTTCACCCCGCGCTCGCTGGCAGGCCGCACCGGCCGCGGCGACACCTGCTTCGCGACCTATCTGACCAGGCGCCTGACTTCCTCGCCGGAGGAGGCCTGTCGTTGGGCGGGCGCCGTTACGACGCTCAAGCAGGAGCAGCCCGGCCCGTGGCGGGGGACAGTGGCGGAAGTCGAAGCGCTTTTCGGCTGATTCATGCAGGAGAACACGATGCGTTGGTACAACGAACCGAAAACCTGGGCTGCGACCGGCGACACGATCATCGTCACGGCCGACGGCCAGACCGATTTCTGGCGGAAGACGCACTACGGCTTCATCAAGGACGATGGGCATTTCTTCTATCAGGAGCGCACCGGTGACTTCCAGTGTGATGTGAAGGTGATCGGCCAGTATGCGACGCTCTACGACCAGGCCGGGCTGATGGTGCGCGTCGACGAGACGACGTGGATTAAGTGCGGCATCGAGTTCGTGGATGACGTGCAGCACGTCAGTGCTGTCGTGACGCGCGATTTCTCCGACTGGTCGGTCGTGCCGCTGCCGGGCAATCCCGAAGCGATCTGGCTGCGCCTGACCCGCACCGGATCCGCCATCGAAATCTCCTACGCGCTGGATGGCAGCCGCTACACCCTGCTTCGGCTGGCCTATCTGGCCGAGGCCGAGCCGTTGCAGATCGGCGTCATGTGCGCGGCCCCACAGGGGGAGGGTTTTTCCGTCACGTTCGAGCATCTCGAATTCCGGGAGCTGTAGTCAGCGTCGCGCACAGGTTGCGTTTCGGCTGGAGTGATCTCCCACCCACATCGCAGAGAACATCAAAGTCAATGGAGGCATCTTAGGTGGCTACCAAGCAGTTCACGCTCTTACATTCCAATGATATGCACGGCGACTTCCTCGCGGAATCACGGGGCGAGGCCGGCGATCTGATCGGCGGGCTGTCGCTGCTATCCGGCTATCTCAACCAGGTGCATCAGACCGAGAAGAACGTCCTCTATGTCATCTCCGGCGATATGGTTCAAGGCTCGATGATCGACTCGGAGTTCAGAGGCATCTCCACGATGGAGATCATGAATTACCTCGCGCCGGATGTCGTGACATTGGGCAACCACGAGTTGGACTACGGCCTGCCGCATCTGCTCTTCCTCGAGAAGATGGCGAATTTCCCCATCGTCAACGCCAACCTCTACATCAAGAAATACCATAAGCGCCTGATGCAGCCGTATATCATCCTCAACGTGGACGGCTTCGAGATCATGTTCATCGGTATCATCACGGATGCGGTGATGAAATCTCTCAATATGGACAACCACATCGGCACCTTTGTCGGGATCGAAGACGCGGCGGCCGAAGTGGGCAAGATCTGCAATGCGTATAAGGACGCCGACATCGATCTGACAGTGCTGCTCACACACATCGGTTTCGAGTCGGATAAGCAACTGGCGGCCATGCTCGATCCGGCATGGGGTGTTGACGTGATCATCGGCGGCCATTCGCATACGATCCTGGAACAGCCGGCGGTCGTGAACGATATCCTGATCGTCCAGGCTGGCACCGGCACCGATCAGATCGGTCGCTTCGATGTCACCGTGGATGACGACACCAACAAGATCGTCGCGTGGCAGTGGCGGCTGATCCCGGTGAACGATGATCTTGCGCGACCAGATCCCGTGTTGCAGGAGTTCATCGATTCGTACAAAAACGTCGTGGATCGCAAGTACGGCTCGATTGTCTGCCGCTTCGCGCAGACGCTGACCCATCCTCGGCGCGAGGAAGAGACGCCTCTGGGTAACTTGTTTGCGGATGTGTTCGCCGCGCGCGGTGGGGCCGATATCGTCTTCATCGGTAGCGGCTCGATTCGTGGGACAGAGCTGGGCCCTCTGGTGACGTTGGGCGATCTTCACCGGATTTTTGCTTACGATGACGTCATCTATCGCTTCACGATTACAGGCAGCCAACTGAAGCGCATATTTTCGCACGTCATGCGGCCAGACAACCGCCTGGGCGAGGGTGAGTGCTACCAGGTCAACCACGGTGTCGAGGCAATCTACCGCAATGCCGATCGTGCGCTCGTATCCCTGCGTTTCCGTGGCGAGCCGGTGGCCGATGACGGCCACTACACGATCGCCGCGCAGGGTTTCCATGTCAAGAACTCGGCGCAAAACTTGGGCCTCACGCACGATGAGTTGATCGCATTGGCCGGCTCGCAGGTGATTTCAACATCGGCGCGCGACGTGCTGGAGGAGTATCTGCGCAGTCATCAGAACCTGAATGGCGCAGTGGAAGGCCGGCTCCAGTATCTGAGCTGATCTTCCGCTGGGGGAGTGACGCGTGCCTCACTACCGAAAACTGGTCGGCGAGAAATGCTATCTGTCGCCTCCCGCGCCGGAAGACGCCGAAGCATGGGCGGCCTGGGAGAACGATCTGGAGGTGACGATCCCGCTGGGCGACGAGGCCTACACGCCGTCCTCGCCGGAACGCACGCGTGAGATGATCACCGATGCGCTCAAGCGTGGGGACCACGTGTTCACCATCATCGACCTGGCAACCGAGCAGGCCATCGGTCGCGGCATGTTGTTCGGCGTCGACCTGGTGAATCGTGGGGCAATGCTGGGGATCGTCATCGGCGCAAAGGCGTATTGGGGCCACGGCTATGGTGTGGATGCGACGCGCCTGCTGCTGGAGTATGCGTTCACCCTGTTGAATCTGAATAGCGTGATGCTCGGCGTCTTCGCGTTCAACGAGCGGGCCATTGCCTGCTACCGGCGCGTGGGCTTCCGGGAGATCGGCCGGCGCCGGCAGGCCCGCATCATCGGCGGGCAGAAGCACGACGCGATTTTGATGGATATCCTGGCGGAAGAGTTTGTGCCGCGCCGAGTCATCTTGTGATCCTGCGTATTGGGTCGCCT
>JALOOE010000317.1 GCA_025454565.1 Anaerolineae bacterium | reverse complement strand
CATGATCTCGATTTCGAGCGCTATCCCGATATGGACGACCCGGTCAAGGGCCACCCGCGCACGGCACTGCGCCTCTTCCGGGAGCTTGGCTATCCGCCGGAGCTGATTCACGCCGTGGAGGGGCACGCGCCGTACCTGGGCGTCCCCCGCACTACGGTGATCGACTACGCCCTCTACGCCTCGGACGAGCTGACCGGCCTGATCATGGCTGTGGCCTATGTGCGGCCCAGCAAAGACATCCGTGATGTGGAGATCAGTTCGGTGAAGAAGAAGTGGAAGGATAAGCTCTTCGCC
Source organism: Anaerolineae bacterium (assembly GCA_025454565.1). Lineage (GTDB taxonomy): Bacteria > Chloroflexota > Anaerolineae > CG2-30-64-16 > CG2-30-64-16 > JALOOE01. Next base: position 4,040 of record JALOOE010000317.1, on the reverse strand, counting down.
GCGGCGATCAACCGGGCGGACATCGAAGAGGGCGCCGCCGAGTTGGGCATCGACATCTGGGAGCACGTTGCCGTGGTTCTGGAGGCAATGAAAGGCATCGCGGCTGAGCTGGGGCTGGATGGCCGGATGGCGCAACGATAACAGGCGCAGCGGAAGCGAGTTTGCTCGCGTTGGTCAATCGTGCTAGAATCCGTTCTGCCATGTCCTAATCACCAGAATATCAGGCTGACGAGCCTTATCAGGAGTGTCCATGGAGCTTCGTCAATACGGTCAGTTAGCGCGCAAGTGGCTGTGGCTGATCATCCTGTGTGCTGTGGTGGCAGGCGGCGTTGCCTATATCGTCAGCAAGAACAGTACGCCAATCTACCAGGCCTCAACCAAGTTGTTGGTGAACCAGGCTTCAACGGCCAGCCAGTTGTCGCCTGGCTATACCGATATTCTCAGCAGCCAACAGCTCGCGCGTACCTACGCCAATCTTCTGGCGGATGGCCCTGTGGTCGAAGGCATGGCGCAGCGCCTCGGCTTGCCCACCGACCAGCGATCGATCGCAAGACTGCAGAGCGCGATCAGTGTCGCGCCGATCCGCGACACGCAGTTGCTGGAAGTCAAGGCCGAAGGGCCTGATCCCACACTGACCGCACTCATCGCAAACACGCTTCCAGCGGTCTTCATCGATCGCAATCTGCAATTGCAGATGGGGCGTGTCAGCGGCTTGAAAACCAGCCTGGAAAAAGAGCTCGCCAGCGTTCAGGACGACATCGCCCGCGCTCAGGGTGCTTTGGCGGGCAATCCGGACGATGCGCAGCGCCAACGCCTGGAGACCAGCCTGGCGCAGTACCGCACGACGCTATCCAGCCTCGCCAACAACTACAACCAGATCCGCATCGCGGAGGCGCAGGCCACCAACAATGTGGTGATCGCCAAGCCCGCCGTTGTGCCGTTGAGCCCCGTTCGGCCGCGCACGATGACCAACGTGCTCCTGGCACTGATCGTCGGTGGAATGCTCGCCGTCGGCGCGGCGTTTCTGGTCGAGTATCTCGACGACACCGTGAAATCGCCGGATGATGTCACGCGCGTGACTGGTCTGTCGACATTGGGCGCCATCGCTCGCTTGAAGGATGCGGGCTCGCAGCGCCAACTCATCTCTTGGTCGCAGACCAAAGCGCCGGAGACCGAGGCATACCGCACCCTGCGCACGAATATTCAGTTTTCCAGCGTCGACAAACCGATCCGCACCCTGCTGCTGACCAGTTCCGGGCCGAGTGAGGGCAAAAGCACCACGTCTGCCAATCTGGCCGTGGTCATGGCGCAAACCGGACAGAAGGTAATCCTGGTCGATGCTGACCTGCGCCGCCCGGTGATTCACAAAGTATTCGGCGTACCCAACAATGTTGGCACCACGACCGCGTTGCTCGCAGGCCAGGATGTCGACTTGGCCAGCTACCTTCAGCCCACGGAAATGGAGAACTTGAAGGTGTTGACCAGCGGGCCGATCCCGCCCAATCCTTCGGAATTGCTAGGCTCCCATCGGATGGCGCACCTCATCGAGCAGCTCGCGCAGTTGGCCGATCTGGTGATCTTCGATACACCGCCCGTGCTTGTGGTGACTGATGCCTCAGTGTTGGGGCGGCAGGTTGATGGGGTCTTGCTGGTGGCCGATGCGGGCGGCACGCGCGAACAAGCGTTGGCACAAACGGTCGATGAATTGAGGAAAACAGGGGCCAACATCCTCGGCATCGCGTTGAATCGTCTGGACAGCCGCAGCCGGGGCTACTACTACTATTATTACTACTATTATTACACGGACGAAGGCGGGAACCGGCAACGGCGATCTGATGCCGATGGCGGCCGCGGCCCCAGGTTCAGGCTGCCGTGGCAGCAGAAGACAGTGTGAAAGAAGATAGAGATAGAGATAGAGATAGAGAACGGACTGCTCTCTATCTCTATCTCTGGGCTATCACTCAGCTCATGCCCAGCGCGTCGTACAGCGCGGCGTAGTCGAAGTACTCGTCCAACAACGACGAGAAGCGTTCGATTTTCTGCGGCTGCTGGAAACGACTTCGGTTGAAGTAACCCTCGATGATCTCGATGGCCGCCAGGGTGTCCAGTTTCGTCAGCAACACCGGGACGCACAATTCATCTGCCCGGTTGAGCACATGGGCCGCCGGATAGAGGTTGCCCGTCAGCACCAGACAGCGCGTCGAGGTCTCCAGGGCTGCCAACATGATATCGGTGCGGTCGCCGCCGGTGATCACAGCCTTGTTCGGTTTGCGGCGGAAGTAGCTCAGCGCACTTTCAGCGCCCATCGCGCCGACGAGGAAGTGCTCCACCAATTCGTCGAAGCACGCGTTGGCGCACAGCAGCTCGGCGCCCAACCCCTCGGCGAGCTCGCGCACGCTGGGCGCCGCCAGCAGTTGCTCCTTGCGCACCACGCCGAACACATTGATGCCGTGGCGCTGCAGGAATGGCACGACCGTATCCTGCACATGGTCAAGCTGCGGCCGCGGTACCCCGTTAATGACTGTTCCAATCAACGAATCGCCGAACAGCCACTGCGCCGTCATGATGCGGTCGACCATCAGGTCCTCGTCCCACTTGGCAACCATCAGCGGCTTGGCGCCCAGGAGATCGACCACCTTCTTGGGCGATAAGCCTGCGATGTATCCCTCGCGCAGGCTGCGCCCGCCTTCGAGTACCAACACATCGTAGCTTTCGCCGAGCTTGTTGAACGCCTCCAACAGCTTGGGCGCATAGTTCACCTCTGGCCCGCGCAACTGCTGTTCTTTCTTGGCCGGCGTCAAAGCGACCGGGCACAGTGTCTCGAACGGTTCCTTCATCTCAAAGACCCGCTTGGCGAAGTTGACGTCGTCGTCGAAAGGCACGCCATCAATCACCTCGCAGTTGACGTTGACCGGTTTCATGTAGCCGGCGCTGTGCCCATCTTTGCGCAGGCGGAGGCCGACGCCGATGCACAATGCCGATTTGCCGGAGAAAGTTTCGGCGGAAGTCACGTACAAAGCTTTCATGAGATCGCTCCTCAGTAGGTTTTCCTGTTAATCTCTGCGATGAGCTTACTTCAAAGCCAGTCGCATGTCAATCCCCAAAACGCCCCGACCCTGCTCGAACACCATCAACGGGTTGATGTCCAACTCTACGATCTCCGGGAAGTCAGTGACGAGCTGCGAGACGCGTAGCAGCGTATCCACGATGGCTGCTTGATCCGACGGTTTCTCGCCGCGCACCCCGCGCAGCAGCTTGAAGGCGCGGATTTCGCTCAGCATCTCGGTGGCGTTGCGGCGGTCGATAGGCGCCACGCGGAACGTCACGTCCTTCAACGCCTCTACATAGATGCCGCCCAGGCCGAACATGATCAGCGGGCCGAACTGCGGATCGCGGTTCACGCCGATGATCACCTCGCGGCCGCCCTTCACCATCTGCTGCACCTGGCAGCCCCAGATGGTGGCGTCGGGCATGTAGCGCCGGCCGCGGTAGGTCAGCAGATCGAACGCATCGCGCACTTCGCTTGCCGATGTGATATTCAGCTTGATGCCGCCGATATCGGATTTGTGCAGGATGTCCGGCGAGGCGATCTTCATCACGACCGGGTAGCCGATCGATTCGGCCAGCGTCACAGCTTCGTCAGCGGTGGCGGCGAGGCCTGCTTTGGGCAGCGGCACCCCGTAGGCTTCGAGCACGTCGCGCGCTTCCGCATCGCCGATTGTCACCCGGCCTTCGGCGCGCACCCTGGCGAACAACTCGCCCACTTTCTCGCGGTCGACTTCGATCGGTTCAACGGCCAGCGGCGGTGTGTGCAGCCACTGACGGTGCTGCCACATCGCGGCGATGGCGGCTACAGCGCGTTCGGGTACCTGGTAATTGGGCACATCGTAGTCGCGCAGCACCTTGACGCCCTCGCGGATGGCCGCGTCGCCCATCATCGCGCCGAACACCGGCTTGCCGTACTGTTTCGACAGTTTGCCGAGCACCTCGGCGGTTTCGGGGATCTGCGTGGAGGTCTGCGGCGTGAGCACCAGCAGGAC
>JALOOE010000316.1 GCA_025454565.1 Anaerolineae bacterium | reverse complement strand
CGGTCAAGGATCGCCTTGGTGACTTGTGTCGTTGTCGCTCGGCCACCCAAATCGGGTGTGACGATGCCGGCAGCAACCGTTTCGGCTACGACGCGACGCACGCGGTCGCCGTGGGCAGCCTCGCCCCAATGATCGAACAGCATCGCCGCGCTGAGAATCGCGCCCACCGGGTTCGCGATCCCCCTGCCGGCGATATCCGGCGCGCTGCCGTGCACAGGCTCGCACACGGCGACGCGCCCGCCTCCGACGTTGGCCGATGGCGCAACTCCCAGCCCGCCGATCAACCCGGACGCCTCATCAGATAGTATATCACCAAACAAGTTGGTGGTGACAATCACATCGAAGCGATTGGGATCTTTGACGAGCCACATCGCCGCCGCATCCACCAGCATCTCTTTCACCACCACGTCCGGATACTCCTCGGCGACCGTCAGACACGCCTGCCGGAAGAGGCCATCGGTGAGCTTGAGGACGTTGGCTTTGTGGACGACCGTGACGGACGACCGATGAGCGAGGGCCGACGACCGGCGGCGCGCCTGCTCGAACGCGACGCGCGCGATACGCTCGCTGGCCTGCCGGGTGATGACCCGTTCGGCGATGGCTGTGTCGGCGCCCTCCGCGCGTTCGCGGCCCGCGTACAGTCCCTCGGTGTTCTCCCGGACAATCAGGAAATTGAGCCGCGGCCCATCCGGCAGCAGGCTGTTCGTCGGGCGCAGGTTGGCGTAGAGATCGAAGCGTTTGCGCAGCGTCAGGATTGGGCTGCGATAGCCGGGCACGACCTCGTTGGGCGATTGGGTGGCGCCGAAGAGCGCGCCATCGGCCGACGCTACGGCCTCGACCGTGGCGTCGGGCAGTGCGGTTCCGGTGCGCAGAAAGCAATCCCAGCCCGCATCGGCATCCACGAATTGCAGGTCAGGCATGACGGCCCGCATCACCTGCGCCGCTGCCGGGATCACCTCCTGGCCCACCCCATCGCCGGGGATCAAACAGACAGTTGGCATGTGGTCTCCGTATTCCGTAGTACGCATTGCGTGAAGCCCCGATATGCGCGCCGCGCGAGAGAAGATACGCACCACGCACTGCGCAACACGTCTACCTCCGCGCCGCGCGCAGCATCTCCAACAGCCCGCCCGCCTCGATGATCTGGCGAACGGACGGCGACAACGGCTGGAAAGCGAACTCCCCGGCCGCGCAGCGCACGACATAACGATCAATGTCCACCGAGATTGTCTCACCGGGCTGGATGGCCGCCGCCGCCTCGGGGCAGACAACCGGCAATAGGCTGTTGTTAACGGCGTTCCGGAAGAAGATACGCGCGAAAGATGCCGCGACGATCACCTTAATGCCCGCCGCTTTCAGGCACGTCACCGCCTGTTCCCGGCTCGATCCCGCGCCCCAGTTGCGCCCGCCCACGATCATGTCGCCGGGCCGCACGTTGCTCGCAAAGGCCGGATCGAGGTCTTCCAGCGCATGCTTCGCCATCTCCGCCTCGTCCTTGATCGTGTAGGTGTACTTGCCGGGGAAGATCACGTCGGTGTTCACGTCGTCGCCGTATTTCCAGACGCGGCCGGTGAACGATGCGTGAGCGAGCTCAAGAGTGGGGGAACAGGGGAGCAGGGGAGCGGGGGAGCGTGGGAGACCGGCCGACTCTCCTCTGCTCTCGTTTTCCCTTTCTCCCTTTCTCCCTTTCTCCCTTTCTCCCTTTCTCCCACTTCCAAGCACCTCTCTCGGATCCGCGATCCGGCCCAACACCGCGCTGGCGGCCACCACGGCGGGGTTGGCCAGGTAGACGGCGCTCTCCGGGTTGCCCATCCGGCCTCGGAAATTGCGATTGCCGCTGCTGATCACCACCTCACCCGATGCCGGGACGCCGAAATGGTTGCCCATGCACGGGCCACAGCCGGGAGTCCCCAGCATCGCGCCCGCGGCGATGAAGGTCTCGATGTAACCCAGCGCCAACGCCTGTTGCAGCACTTCGCTCGATGCCGGGATGACCACGAGTCGCGTGCCGGGCGCAACCCGCCGCACGCGACCATCCGGCGGCCGCAAGATCGCGGCCGCCGCGGCGAGATCTTCCAGCCGACCATTCGTGCATGTGCCGAGAAACGCCTGGTCGATATGCGTGCCGAGGACTTGCGACAGCGGCGTTGCTTTCGCCGGGTTGTGCGGCGCCGCGACGATCGGCTCCAACTCGCTCAGATCGATGATGTGCCGCTCCAGGTAGATCGCATCCGGGTCGGGGTAGAGCGCGCCGGCGGCCAACTTCTCGATGACGTGCCTGGCACTTTCGGAAGTGCCAGGCACGTGAGCACGCGCGATTCTCTGCGCCAGCCACTCGAACACTGCGGTGCACCCGACTCGGCCATCAGATTGGGGAGCACCATGCGGCTTTCGATGCTCAGCGTGTGCAGGCCCGGCCCGCCGAACTCGAGCGCGCGGTAGATGCCAGCTTCGGGGCCGAGCACTTTCAGCACCCAGAGCCCCAGGTCTTTCGATGTAACGCCGGGCGGCAGCTCTCCCTCGAAATCGACGCGGATCGTCTCCGGCACGCGTAGCCAGAGCTCGCCGGTGGCCCAGATGGCGGCCATCTCGCTGCGGCCGATGCCGGCGCCGAACGCGCCCAGCCAGCCGATATGTGTTGTATGGCTGTCTGCGCCCAACAGTAGTTGGCCCGGCGCGACCAACGCCTCCTCGCTGATCACCTGGTGGCAGATTCCGCGGCCCGCTTCGTAGAAGTGCGCGATCCCCTGCTCGGCGACGAACGCGCGCGTCTCCTTGTGGTTCAGCGCGTGCTCGCCGCTCGGCGCAGGCACGGCATGGTCGATGAAAATCGCCAGCCGCTCCGGGTGCAGCACGCGACCGTAGCCCAGGCTGCGGAACAGCGTGGCGATGGCTGCAGTGTTGTCGTGGCTCAGCGCCACATCCGGTCGTGCGTCGATGATCTGACCGGCGACGGCATGCTCCAGTCCGGCCGCGCGGGCGAGCGCCTTTTCGGCGAATGTATATCCCATAAGAATATTCCTTTCCAGGGATCAGGCGTCAGGGATCAGGGGGCAGGAGTCGGGAGACGCGTTTGTTCGCTCTCCCATTCTTCCAATCTCCCGTTCCCTGCTCTCGCCCTCACGCCACGCCCGCGGGCAGCGGCGATTCCACTGCTTCGTTGCCGTTGGCCCAATGTCGCAGCAGACCATCCACGTCATCCAATGTCAGCGCACGCTCGTCGGCCAGCGTCTTGATGTGTTGCGTCAGCGCCTTGACCTGGTCGTCGGACAACTTCAGATCGAGCTGGTCAGCGCGAGCCTTCACGGCGTTCCAGCCGGTCAGGCGGTGCGCGATCGAGATGTAGCGCGTCAGGCCGAAATCGTGCGGATCGAGCGCCTCATAGGTGTCCGGTGAGTTCAGGATTGCTTTGGCGTGGATGCCTGCTTTGTGCGTGAAGGCACTGAACCCGGTGACATAATTGTTGAACGGGATGTCGACGCCGACCATCTCCGCGACCATCATCTCCAACGGGCGCAGTCGCTCCAGGCGATATTTGCCACGCGTATGCTCGCGATCGGACGTATACATTCGGGCGACCAGGCCGCCGAGCGGGGTGATACCGTTCCGTTCGCCAATGCCCAGCACGGTCGTGTCGATGTGCGTCGCACCGGCCTCCAGCGCGGCATACGCGTTGGCGATGGCGCATCCCGAATCGTTGTGGCCGTGAAACTCGATGTCGCACTTGGTCAGCCGGCGCAGCGTGCCCACAATCCGGCCCACCTGCGTCGGTGTAGCGATACCGACCGTGTCGGCCGTCCCCAGTCGATTGACCACGCCCAGTTTGTCCACCGCCAGATAGACGCGCAACAGCTCGGCCTCGTCGCTGCGGAAGGAGTCTTCGGTGCTGAAGCGTAACTCGATGCGCGGCGCCTGCGCCCGGATCCAGGTCAACACCTCAGCCGCCAGATCGATGATCTCGTCGATGCTCTTGCCGTGGCTGAACTGCCGCAGCCTGGAGGAGGTGCCGATGACCACATCGACGCCGTCCACGCCCGTGTCGAGCGCGACCGCTGCATCATCCTTGTGGCAGCGGATATGGGTCAGGATGCGCGAGTTCAGTCCCAACTGGGTGATGGTTCGTAGATCCTCCAGGCTGCCCGGCGACGCCATCGGCGAGGTCAGCTCGAGATACTCGGCCCCGAATTCATCCAGCGCACGGGCGATGCGCACCTTTTGCTCACTGCTGAACTGTGCGTTGATGAACTGCTCGCCCTCGCGCAGGGTCGAGTCGATGATGAAGTATTGGTTCAGGGACATGCTTCCTCCCGAAACAGGAGCCAGGGAACAGGGAGCAGGCGTCAGGGATCAGGAGTCAGACTCCCGGGATCGGCGCGCTTTCCTGATCCCTGAGCCCTGGCCCCTGATCACTGCAACGTCTGCTCGATCGCGTCCGCCACCCGATCCAGATCATCTTGCTCGATGACCAGTGGCGGGAGGAGGCGCAGGACGGTGCTGCCGGCGGGCAGCGCGAGTACGCCGAGCGCTTGCAGCTTCTGCAGGAGGGGCGTGACTTTGACCTTCAGATCGACGCCGACCAGCAGGCCGCGTCCGCGCACTTCGCGGATCAGCGGCGACTCGATGCGTTGCAGGCGGCCGAGCAGATATTCGCCCAGGCGTGCGGCGCGGCCGGGCAGATCGTCGCGCTGCATCACGTCAAGCGTTGCCAGCGCTGCGGCGCAGGCCAACGGATTGCCGCCGAACGTGCTGCCGTGCGTCATTGGCCGGATGCCCGTCACGCGCGGGCCGATCAGACAGGCGCCCATCGGCACGCCGCCGGCCATCGATTTGGCGACCGTCATCAGGTCGGGCTCGATGCCGTCATGCTGGCAAGCGAACAGCTTACCGGTGCGGCCATAGCCGGTCTGCACCTCGTCGACGATGAGCAGTGCGCCACGCTCGCGACACAGCGCCTGCGCCCGCCTGAGATATTCCGGTGTCCCCGGATGCACGCCGCCTTCGCCTTGGATGACTTCCAGCAGCAGCGCCGCGGTGTCATCGCCGATGGCCGCCTCCAGCGCGGCGAGGTCGTTGTACGGCACGTGGCTGAAGCCCGGCACGAGCGGCTCGAACGGCTGGCGATACTCCTTGTTCCACGTCGCCGACAGCGCGCCAAAGGTGCGACCGTGGAAGCTGCGCATCGCTGCCACGAGGCCGGTGCGCCCCGTGCTCAGCCGGGCGAACTTGATCGCCGCCTCGTTGGCCTCCGCGCCGGAGTTGCACAGGAAGCTGCGCTCCATGCCTGGGGGCGCGACTTCGGCCAACCGAGCGAGAAGCTGCGCGCGCTGGTCGTTGAAGAAGATCTCCGGGCAAGAGATCATCGTGGCCGCCTGGCGACTGATCGCCGCGACGATATCCGGATGGGCGTGGCCCAGGTTCGCCGCGCCTTGCCCGCCGACGCAGTCGATGTACTCGCGGCCATCGGCATCCCAGGCACGCGCGCCCTGCCCAGCCACGATGGCGAGCGGCCGCTTCGGGTAGACGCCGGAGGTGTGGGCGGACTCGAGTGCAATGATCTCAGAGTGCGGAATGCAGCGTGCAGAAAGATCGGTCATGATACGCGATTCGCACCTCCCCCAACAGCAAGCTCTGCGTTCTGCATTCTACCTTCTGAAATCACCGTCCCTTCTCCCGCCAGCGCGGCGCGAATCGGCTGGGCCCGGCGCGAATCGGCGATGATGACGGCGTTCACGCCGGCGCCCAGCGCTTCGCGGGCGGCCAGGATCTTCTTCTTCATGCGGCCTTGGGCCATCTCCTCGGCGCGGCCCAACTGCTCCGGGGGCAGGCGGCGCACCAGGCTGCTCTCATCCGGGAAGCTCGCCAGCAGGCCCGGCACATTGCTGAGCAGCACCAACGCGGACGCGCCTAACGCGCCCGCGACGAGCGCCGCGGCCCGGTCGCCATCCACGTTCAGGCGTTCGCCTTCCAGCCCCAACGCCAGCGGCGCGATCACAGGGGTGAAACCGGAGGTCAGCAGCAGGCGCAGCAGGTCGCCGTTCGCGGATTCGAGCTGCCCGGTGTAGTCGTCGCGGATGATGCGCTGGCGGCCGTTCTCGATGGCGCGCACCGCGTCCTTGCGCCGGGCGACGAGCAGCCGGCCATCCACGCCGGAGAGGCCCACGGCGTTGCAGCCGAGCTGCTGGAGATTGGCGACCAGGCCCTTGTTGACCAGACCGGCCGCGGCCGCGACGTACAACTCCAGCGCCTCGGGGTCGGTGTAGCGGCTGACGTGCCCCGACGGCGAGGTGATGTGCCGCACGGGCACACCTGCGCGCTGTGCCAGCGCATCGGCTGCCGCCGACGTGCCGTGCACGAGCACGACCGGTTGACCCTCGGCCGCCAGCGCGGCCACGTCGGCCAGCACTGCCTCGGCGTCCACCCCCGCCGCCCCGCCGAGTTTGATGACGATTGGCTTCATGCTTATCTCCATCGCAGAGTGCAGAAGCAGAGTGTAGAATGATTCCGACTACCGGTGCGTTCTGCGTTCCGCATTCTGCCTTCTGCATTCCGTTCACACCGGGTGCAGCCCCGTGAATTCCAGCCCCAGCGTCTCGTCCCAGCCCAGCATCAGGTTCATGCACTGGACGGCCGTGCCGGCCGCGCCCTTGCCCAGGTTGTCGATGGCCGCCAGCGCGACGAGCCGTCC
>JALOOE010000315.1 GCA_025454565.1 Anaerolineae bacterium | reverse complement strand
TACGGCCGGCTGCGGATCGTGGCCCAAGATGCCGGCGGAAAAGAGACGGTCGTTGACGAGATCGGTCGCGGCGACACGCTGGGTGAACGGAGCCTGCTCGCCGGCGACGCGCGCACGATCACCGTCTATGCGTTGCGCGAAAGCGCCGTCGGGGTGATCACGCGGCCCGTTTTCGAGAACCTGAAGCTCCAATACCCGGAGGTAATGACGCGCCTGGCACGAATTGCTTTGCGTCGCGTGCAACGCCGCGCGGCCATGCCCGATCCTTGCAATGCGTCCGATGCTGTGAGTTTTGCGGTGCTCCCAGTGGGCGCGCCCCGGGGCGGCGTTCCGCTGGCGGACTTTTCAGCGCGGTTGGCGTCGGCCCTCGCGGCCGGTGGGACGACCCTGCATCTCAGCAGCGCTCGCCTGGAGGATCTCCTCTGCAGGCCGGGCATCGCCCAGACAGACGCGGGGGGCCCATCGGAGCCGATGTTGGCTGCCTGGCTTCGGCGCCAGGAGCAGAGCCATTGTTACGTGATCTACGAGGCAGACAACGGCTGGACCCCGTGGACCGAGCGCTGCCTGCGTATGGCCGACCGGGTGCTGCTGGTGGGTAGGGGTGAACAGGCCCCGGTGCCTACCGAGCTGGACGAGCCACTTGCCCGCCACAGCGATTCCACCATTACCGAACTGGTGCTGCTGCAGCCGGATCATCTCTCCCGCCCCTCAGGCACGGCGGCCTGGCTGGCCCGCTATACCGCATCCGGCCACCATCACATCAGGCTGGGGCGAGCCGTGGACTTCGAAATCTTCGTGCGCCGAGTCAGCGGCCGCGGCCTGGGGCTGGTGCTGGGCGGCGGTGGGGCTCGCGGGTTCGCGCACATTGGGGTCTTCAAAGCCCTCAGGGAGTGTGGGGTCGCCGTCGATCTAGTCGGCGGCACCAGCATGGGCGCCATCCTCAGCGCCACCTTCGCGATGGGGCTGAACTACGAGGATAGCCTGAAGCTGGCGCGGCAGTTGGCCTCACCCCTGAAGCTCTTCGATCCGACCGTGCCCGTGGTCTCGTTCTTCGCTTCAGATAAGGTCACGCAGGTGCTGCGCCGGATCTACGGCGACACGCAGATCGAGGATCTCTGGATGCCGTGCTTCTGCGTCTCCAGCAACCTCACCCATGCCATCGCGATGGTGCACCGGCGGGGACCGCTCTGGCAGGCCGTGCGCGCCAGCATGGCCATCCCCGGCGTTTTTTCCCCCATCCTGGCCGACGGGGACCTTCTGGTAGATGGCTGCGTGCTGAATAACCTGCCGATTGACATCATGCAGCGGCTAAACCATAACGGCCCGATCATCGCGGTCAACGTGTTCCCTGACGTGGATCTGCTGCGGGATTATCGCTTCGGCCCCAGCATCTCCGGCTGGCAGGCCCTGGCAGGCAAGTTGAACCCGTTGCGACGTAAGGATCGCAGCGCGCCGCTGATTTTCGAAAGCCTGGTACGGGTGCTGGCGCTGAACGATGTACACCAGGCCAAGACGAAGCGCGGGTTCGCCGACGTCTACATCCGTCCACCTGTGGAGCAATTCAACATCCTGGATTTCGGCGCCTATCAGCAGATTGCCGACATAGGATACCGCAGCGCCATGGAGGCCCTGGGGGACTGGGAGGATCTGCGAAGAGATGATGGCGCGCCCGTCGAGACGGTCTCTGGTCGTCCGGCGGCTGGCGTAACGCCAACGGGCAGCATCACTGTTTCTTTGCACAAGACGCTGGTGGAGCTCGACGATTTGCTGGCGCGCATGCGCTAGGCGGGTTCCGAGGAGCAGACTACGTCTCTCAAGTGCAACACAAGGCGCGCCGAAAGCGCGCCTTGTGGCCCATCTTTGATCGCAGATGTTGGTTGGCCGCCCACCGACACCCGGACGATGTTGCGTTCGCTCAGGTCAGTGGTTTCCGCTATTCGTATCGCAGCGCCCTGATAATCTCCATGCGCGATGCCTGGCGCGCGGGCAGGAGCGCGGCGAGCACGCCGAAGAGCAGCCCCGCCGCAATTGCCGCAAGCACGCCACCGAGCGGGAAGGTGTACGCCATCCTCATGTAGCCGGCCGCGTTCAAGCCCTCCACGAACATGTAACTGAGATACAGTCCGGCCAGGATGCCGAACGCCGTGCCCAGCGCCGCGAGCAACAGCGCTTCGGCGACGATCGTCCGCCACACCTGGCGGCGCGTGGCGCCGATTGCGCGCAACATGCCGATCTCGCGGGTGCGTTCGATGACGCCGATCGCCAGCGTGTTGAGGATGGCGATCAACGACGGGAACGCCAACACGGCAAGCAGCACATAGAACCCGATGATGATCGATTCATACTGCCCCATGAACTCCGTCGAGTACGCGCTCCCCGAAACCAGACGAAATTGCGGATAGTTGGCAACGATCTGGTTGAGCCATTGTTCCGCGGTGGCGGCGTCGGCGCCTTTCGCAAGATTGACCTGGTAGAGAATGTCCTCACTCTTGTTGAAGTCCAATTTCATATTCACTTGTGAGATGTACGCCGTGTTGATCTTCATGCTCAAGATATCGCTGCCGATCGCAGCGATGCGATAATTCTGCTGGCCTGTCGGCGTCGCCAGCGGAATGACATCGCCGACTTTGAGGCCCAGAGGCGTGGCGAGGACGCCGTTGATGATGACGTTGCGCTCATTGGCCGCAAGCGCCTTGAACGCATCCTGTGCGTTGCCGCTGATGAAATCCATCCCGGACACCTTCGAGTAATCGACGGGATCGATGCCCAAGACCGAAATCGATGCGTCGCCCGTGCCCGTTTTGAGTGAGACGGATGGCACCGATGATTGAGCGTACCGCAACGAATTGACGGCGCTGACGCCGGGAATCGAGCTGAGTTTGCCTTTGAGCGTTTCGCTGGCGCCGACATCGCCTTTCCATATGGCAACCGACGGAGGAATCAGCAAGTAGTCACTGCCCAGTGTTCTGTTGAACATCGCCTCCGCAGTGCCGACGAGACTGAACATCATCCCGCCCGCGCCGACGACAATCGCCAAGCCGATCATCGTTGCGCTGGCCGTAATGGCCGCGCGTGAGGGTTGGCGCGTCAGATTGCCTTGCGCAAGCTCGCCCGTGCCTTCCCGCGCAAAAACCAGCGCGAGCAACGTGCCGAATAACTGCGCAAACGGTCTGACCAGCGCGGGCGCCACGAGCACCAGGCCGACGAGCACCAGCAGGCCGCCCAGCGCGACGAGTGCAAAATTGCCGATGAGCAATCCGATGATGGCGACGGCAAGCATCACCGCGCCGACGACAGTACCCACGCGGCTGACGCGCTGCATGACTTGGCTGAGCGACGGGCGCAAGGCTTCCATCGGCGTAACGCGACTGGCGTTCAAGGCGGGGAGCAAGCCCGAAAAGAGCGTGACGCCAACGCCCAGGAGGATCGAGACCACGAACAGGGAGGGTTCGACCACGGGCGCCATTTCGATATTCATGAGTCGTTTCAGGAACGGATTCATGCCACCTATGACGCCAACTCCTAGCAGATAACCCAGCCCGATGCCGATCGCCGTGCCGACGACGCCTTGCACCAGCCCTTCGCTCAGCACCAGACTGATGATGGTCGTGCGATTCGCGCCGATCGCGCGTAACATGCCGATGTCGTGCCGCCGTTCGGCGACGATGGTGCGGAAGGTGTTGAAGATGATGAACGCGCCCATCGCCAGCGCAAGCAGGCCGATCATGTTGAATATCACAGCCGTATTTTGCATCGTCGTCGCAAATTCCGAACCGCTCGTCAGCCCGCCGAGCGTGTACGTGTTCCCCAGTTGCGCTTTGATGTTGTTGACGATGGCATCGCTTTGCGCTTTGTCCTTGGTCGTGAGATTCGCTTCGATGACGTTGATGCGCCCCGTCGCATCGAGCAGCTTTTGCGCCTGCGGGAGCGCGACGAGCACCTGCTCGTTGCCGCCGAGCGCGCGACCGGGTATCAGGCCGACAATCGCCAATTTGACGACCCCTTCCGTTGTCGGCAACTTCATCGTGTCGTTCAGCTTCACGCCGATGGAATCCGCGAGCCGCTCGGAGATGACCGCGACGTTGCCATCGCCCTGCTTCAGAAAGCGGCCCTGGGTAACGCGATAGTCGTGCAAACTGGGCGCGACGTTGGGATCGATGCCTACGAGCGCCAGCGCGTTGACCGTCGAGTTCTTGCCGTAGAAATCGGGCGGCAGATTGATGGTGCGCTCAAGCGATCCGCCGATGGCCGCAATCCCGTCGAGCGCCTTGATCCTGTTCAGCGTGGACGCGGAGAAGGTCTCGCCGGTCTTGTGGGTGATCATCACATCGGTCTGGCC
>JALOOE010000314.1 GCA_025454565.1 Anaerolineae bacterium | reverse complement strand
GGCGCGGCTGGAATGCGTGCGTCCGCTCCTGGAGCGCCGCGGCACCCCCATGCAGCGCTCGGCGCTGTACAGCAACCTGGCCCGGCAGTTGAACCGCAGCAGCCGCTTCGGGCCGTCGGACGAAGCGCTGGACTACGCGCGCGCGGCCGTCGATGCGCTGCCGCCCGACGCGGCGCCGGAAGTGCGTGGCTGGCCGCAGTTCAGCCTGGGCTTCAACCTGCTGATGCACGGCGACCACGGCGAGGCCGAGAGGGAGCTGCTGGCGGCGCTGGCCATAGCCGAACAGACCGGCGACCTCACCATGCAGACGCGCTGTCTGGCCTACCTGACGATTGCGGCGCGCCGCCAAGGCCACGAGGCCGGCGTCGAGAGCTATGCGCGCCGCTGTCTCGATCTGGCCAGGGCCGCCAGGATGTACGACTACATCGGCGCCGGCCAGGCCGGGCTGGCCTGGGTCGCCTGGCAGCGCAGCCTGGCCGCCGCGGCGCCGGCCGACCAAGTGGCCGAGGCCGAACGCCGCGCCCAGTTGGCCCTAGAATCCTGGCAGCAGCACCCCGCGGTCTATCCCCTCCACTGGCAGGCGCTGTGGCCGCTGATCGGCGTCGCCCTGGCCCAAGACCGCGTCGCCGGCGCCATCCCCCACGCCCGCACCTTGTGCGCGCCCGAGCAGCAGGTCCTCCCCGCCGCGCTGGCCGAACCCCTGGCCGCCGCCCTGGCCGCCTGGGACGCTGGCCGGGCCGAAGAAGCACGCGAAAAGCTCCAAATCGCGGTCGATTCGGCGCAGATGATGAAATATTCCTGAAAATTGGTGGAATTTTGGGGTCCGTGAAACGCTGGTAAAACGCTGGTGGTGGTAGAGTCACGTCAACTATTGATCAACCGGATTGAGATGACTTTAGCCCACGTTCATCGTTAATCTACCGGTTGGAATTTACGCTCGACCAGTGAAGAGAACATCTCAAGGAGAGAAACATGGAACCTTTGATGGCCTACAGTGGCAATGACCTTATGAACATGGTGGTCAGCAAGACCTACACCTCTCAGCGCAACAAGTTCAAAGGTTCTGGCAGCAGCAACGGTATTGCCTTCACCTTTGACGTGACGGAAACTCCTGTCGCGAAGCTTGTGGCCGGTGTAGCCACGCACAATTTCGAGCTCGACCTGAAGGTGGCGATTACGGCCAAGGGAGGGAGCATCGACTTCAACAAAGCTGTAACGATGAGAGCCACAGGAAAACTAGCTGTTGTTAGGAGTGTGCTCTCCCTGACAGACATCAGTGCCCGCACAACATCAACCAACATCGTCGATCAACTCGTGATTGGGATCATTGATTCGCAGATCATTCCCAGGATCAGGACTGAGTTGAGAGGCATTCCTATCCCGCAGCTCACCAATCTGTTTGGCAGCGGCCTTTCGGCCAGCCTGCACTCTGGAACCGTTATCAGCGGATCGGCGCTACAAGCAGGCGCGCGGCTCACGGGCAAGTCCGGCATTGGTGCCGCCGATGCTCCGACCGCTGCCAACATCGCTGCCCTGAACGTAGGCTCCTCCGCCAGCGCGCTGGTGATGGGAATGGTGTCGTCAAGTGCAGTCAACGCGTTGATCAAGGCTATGGTGCCACCGGTGTCTTACAGTTTTGACCAACGAGCCTCAGCAGTGGGGTTCGCTGCAGGCATCAAAGGTACGATCAAGGCAACCACTCCCGTGTTGACGGTGACTAACGGAACGGGTGAAGCTGCCACCACTGTCTCCATATCCAACCTCAGAGCAGGAATAGATACTCCCTTGACCAACTGGGACTGGTTATCATTGTCCGGTCCGAGCGCCCGTGTAGTGGTCAAGCATACGTTGAGCACATCGGGCAGCGCAGGGGTGATCACGCTTACCGGTGTGGGTGTTATCAAGCTATCTTTGAACTGGCCTAACGCTCTCAAGCCGGTGGAAGGGCTGTTGGTTGGATTGCTCAATAGTGTCCTCTCTCTGTTCCGCAGCATGATCAGCAATGCTGTCAAAGGGAAGAAGTTCGAACTGTTCAAGCTGCCGACGACCGTTCCCGGCACAAACTGGGACGCCAATCTGGATTTCGACAGCAACGGCCTCGGATACTACAAGAGTTCTGTGCGAGCATTGGTACGGATACAGAATGTTTGAGCCCTGAGCAGTGAGGATCAGACTGTGCGTATGCTACAAACTGAGCCTGGATGCTTGTGATTACCAGTTAGACTGTGCATGGACAATGATCAGACTGACTACGCATCGCTCTAAGAAACAGCGGTCAGACAAGTCCCTTGGCTGCCCGAAACTTCATAGGTTGGCGGTGTGATCCTCACTAGAACGCGGCTCTTGCGCCGATCCATCGTCGACAAACGAACACAGGGAATACCTGTAATCCGTTGTTGAGGCACAAACTTCGGAGCATTGTTAACAAGGAGATGAACAAGATGTCAACAGTAACTTTCGTTACCCCTATCAGCAGCGTGACGAGTTTCAACCTCGTAGCACCATGGGTATTAACAGACGCAATTCGGCTCAAAACCAGGCTTGAGAGTCACAAGATTGTACTAGAGTCCATGGGCGTGACAGATCTAGCCATACTGGGTAAGCTGACCATATCAGGAGTTGTAACACCATCATCTGGGCTACTTGTCCCACAAGCTAGTGGAATTGTAGCGAGACAGTCGACATTCGGAAACGCGCTTCGCTTCACTCAGCAACCGGGGAGCGGACCGCGGTTGCTAGAGAGGATTGGTGGTACCACGGCTATCCTCAAAGCGCAACCGTTTTCTCAGATGAGGCTGTATTCAGCCTCAACCATGGCGGCTCCGTCATCAGTCCACCCTATTAACGCTGCATATTGGGCTGCGGAATGGGTGGAAATCGCTGCAAATACTCAGATCCTCTTGATGCAACCCGAACGCCATTTGGTCATTCTGGCCAACCGCATCACTTTCGGCAGCGACGTCAGCATCGGTTGGGAGATGAAGGACAAACCGCGGCCAGAGAGTGACAAGCGTCGCCACGACGACCTTAGCCTCCGAGATCGTCGGCAAACGACGCAGGCGGGCCGCGACGAACCAAGGCGAGCCCTTGGTTGACGCCCCGGCCCCCGGCCAGCGCGCGCCGGGGTGCGGCCTCTACATGATGTCGTTTCGAGAAGGATCCTGTAACCTTCGGTAACGGGGTGAGAAGGTGGCGGCGTGGCGAAGGTGCTCAGACGGTCGGGGACGAAGGTAACGCTGGAGGTCACGGTGGATCTCAAGGGTTCGTTGCTGGAGATGGAGGGGGCGATCCAGGAGGCGAGCAACGCGATGGGCCGGTGCGCGACAGAGGAGGCCCTCAAGCGCTTCGATACGGATGGGAGCCCGATTCGTGTCGGGGCGATGAAGCTGACCGTGCGCGGGCGCGATCCCTAAGGACTATCAAAGCCCCTACGGGGTCGTGCGCGTCGAGCGCTATGTCTACCAGAGCGCGCGCGGGGGGCGGATCTACTGCCCCCTGGAGCATCAGGCACGGGTCATCCGCGGGGCGACGCCGCGCTTCGCCCGCCAGCTCAGCCACAAGTACGCGCAGCTCAACGTGCGCGCCGTGCAGAGCGATCTCGAAGAGAACCATGGCCGTCAAGTGGCCACGTCCTACATTCAGAATGTCGCCGAGTGGGTGGGCAACATCGCCGCGGCGAAAGAAGAGGACTGGGAGTACGAGATGCCCAAGCTCAGCGTGCCGATCGCCACGGTGGTGGTCAGCCTCGACGGCGCCATGATTCCCATGGCCGACAGCGAGGGCTACCGCGAGGCGATGGTCGGCACGCTCTCGTTCTACGATCCAGAGGGCGAGCGAGCGCACACCATCTACCTCGCCGCCGCGCCCGAGTACGGCAAGGGCGAGTTCTACCAGCGCATGACACGCGAGGTTGACCGGGCCAAGCGGCACTATCCCGAGGCGCGTTACCTGGGGATTGCCGACGGTGCCGCCAGCAACTGGAGCTTTCTCGAGCCGCATACCGAGCGCCAGCTCATCGACTTCTTCCACCTCAGCGAAGTAACTATTCAGGACTCAGCCGCGGCATCGGTGGGCTGCCCCGGAAGGTCAAGACCAAGGCATCGAAGATGTCGGCGGACTGTTTGCGCAAGGTGGAGAGGTAGGAGCGGATAGTGGCGAAGTGGGCGACCCCATGATCGGAGCGGAAGCAGCCGGAGATCTTCTGCTTGAGCTTGGGCATACGCACGTCGCGCTCGGCGAGGTTGTTGTCGAAGGGCACGCGCAGATCGGTGACGAAGCGCAGCACCCCCTCGCGATTCTCGCTCAGGCGCTTGACGAGGTTGTGGGCGGGGCTCTGGCGCACGCGTTTG
>JALOOE010000313.1 GCA_025454565.1 Anaerolineae bacterium | reverse complement strand
ATTCACGCGAACGCCTGCTCACCGCCATCGCCAACGAGAAGCCCGATCACCTGCCGGCCCAGGTGCACAACTGGATGCAGTACTACCTCGACACCTACCTGGGCGGGTGCGACGCGTTTGCCGCCTACGAGCGGTTCGGGCTGGATTTCGTGCTCTACGTTGGCCCGCGACAAATCTATGCCGAGAAGGATCTGGCAAACTGGCAGCGTGATCGCCGCGATCTGGGCACGGACGCCGACGGGAATCGCCTGTGGGCCGAAACCATCACCACGCCGGCAGGCAAGCTGCATCACGCCGGGGCCTATAACGCCTTCACGCCCTGGGAAACCGAATTTCTGATCAAGTCGCCGCGTGACTTTGATCTGTTCGAGAAATACGCGCCGATGCCGGTTGCGCTCGATGCCGCGCCGGTGATCGCCGCGCAGCAGCGCCTGGGCGGCCGCGGCATTGTGCGTAGCCACGCCCACGGCTTCGGGCAGGGCTCGCCGTGGCAAGATTTCTGCTGCCTGGTCGATACGCAGAACGCTATCTTCTGGGGCATGGATGAGCCGGCTTTTCTCCACCACGCCCTTGACGTGATCCTCCAAAAGCGCCTCCGCTATGTGGAAATGCTGGCAGGTATCCCTATTGATCTGATCGAGGTGGGCGGCGGGGCCGGCTCGAACACCGTGATCAGCCCGAAGTTCTTTCGGGAGTTCTGTCTGCCGTACGATGCGACGCAAAATGCCGCGCTCCACGCGGCGGGGATGAAGGTCGTCTATCACCTCTGCGGTGGGCTGATGAAGATGCTGGAGTTGGTGGTCGAGAATGGGCGGCGATTGTGATCTGGCTGAGGCGAAGCGCCGGGTGGGCGATCGGATCTTCTTCGTCGGCGGGCTGGATCAAAATGCGTGCTTCGAGAACGGCACGCCGGCCGTGTGCCGCGAGCACGTCTTCCGCCTCCACGCCGCCAGCCCGAACGGCGGCTACATCTGCTGCCCCTCGGATCACTTCTTTTTTGGCGCTCCGGCCAACCTCCAGGCGTTCGCCGACGCCGCGAAAGAGTGTCTCTACAATTGAGCAACGACACCATGAACAGCCGCGAACGGATTCGCACGATCATCTCGGGCAAGGCCGCCGACCGCGTCGGCTTCTGGCTGGGCAACCCACATGGCGACACCTGGCCCATCTACTACGAATACTTCGGGACGACCGATCAGCGCGAAATCCGGCGCCGGTTGGGCGATGACTACCTCTGGATTTGCCCCGAGCTGATCCCAGGCAGCTATCGACATCCCGCAGGCAAGCCGATGTTCGGCACCGGCGTGAAGAAGACGCGGCACGGCGCGCCCGGCCCCTTCGCCGATTGCGAAGACCCCAGGGAAGTGGACGACTACGAATGGCCCAGGGCTGCGTATCTCGATTTTGGCCCATGCCTGGAGGTGCTGCGCAGCGCAGGCGATCTTTATCGCGCCAGCGGGATGTGGACGCCGTTCTACCACAACGTCATGGATCTGTTCGGGATGGAGAACTACCTGACGAAGATGTACACCCATCCTGAGGTGGTGCTGGCGGTGACCGACAAGGTCTGCGAGTTTTACTATGAGGCGAACGAGCGCTACTACGCGCTGGCCGGCGATCTGATCGACGGCTACTTTTTCGGCAATGACTTCGGCACGCAACTCGACCTGATCGTCGGGCCGAAGCTGTTCGACAAGTTCATCCTGCCGTGGTTCCGCAAGTTCACCGATCAGGCGCACGGGCACGGCTACCAGGTGATCCTGCACTCCTGCGGCTCGATCTACCGTGTGATTGACCGGTTGATCGACGCGGGTGTGGAGTGCCTGCATCCCCTCCAGGCGCTCGCCCGAAACATGGACGCCGCCTACTTGGCGGAGCATTACAAGGGCCGCATCGCTTTCCTCGGCGGCATCGATACGCAGGACTTGCTCGTCCACGGCACGCCCGAACAGATCAAGGCCGACGTGCGCCGCGTCAAAGCGCTGCTCGCCCCGAATCTGATCGTCAGCCCCAGCCACGAGGCGCTGCTACCGAATGTGCCGCCAGCGAATGTGGTGGCGATGGCCGAGGCTGTGCGCGAATAGCGCGTCGCGCCGCAGCCTCGCAAATGCAGGATTTTCCCTCAGTGCGACTATTTGCGCCTTCCTGTGTTATACTTGGTGAACCATTAGGAACATCCTCCTATAGTCCAGGTGAGGTGCACCTATGAGCGAGATCGAAACCACACAGGATCAATCCGCAGGATCCACCTCCTTTTTTGAAGAGCCCCGAGTTCGAGTCGAGGAAATTCCCGTCGGACCCGGAGTCCCGTTTGGAATTGAGCGGGTCTCAAATCCCCAGGTGGGGATCGCGGGGGTCTACGGCGCGTGGGGCGCCAGCTACGATAATGCGCACCTGCCCGCGCTCGTCGAGGATCGCTTGGGCTTCGCACTGGGCGCCGAGAACACATTGAATCTGTCTGAGCTGGGATTCCTCAGCCGCCACCATGTACCACGGATGACAGATGATGAGCATATCAAGCTGGAGGTCAACGTGGGCGCTCGGCTGCTGGCCGAGGCCACGGCGGTCAATGGCTGGGATCCCGCAGAAATTGAGGCGGTGCTGGTGGGTGTCAGTATCCCGGCCGCCGACGACTTCGTCGAGCGGATCGCGGCCGAAGCCGGCATCCCCGACAGCGCGCTCAAGGTGACCGTTCATAAGGCTTGCGACGGGTCTGTGGGCGCGTTGAACCTGGCGCTGAATCCAGAACTGGCTATCAACAAGCATTTGTCTCGCAATCTTGCCGAGCGGTTGTATGGCAAGAAGATCCTGGTGGGCGGGATCGAGGGCTTGAGTCGCGTCTTGAGGCTGGCCCACGATGCGCAGGCGGCTCAGCTCTTCGGGAATGGCGCGGGCATCTTCGGCCTCATTCCCGGCCAGACGATGAAGTTCCTCGTCGGCACGACGCGGGAAGCGTACGACGAAGAGGGCGCTTTGCAGGTGCATATGGCATACCCGCACTCTCGCCAAAGGATCGCCGGGCAATCGCTCATCGAGGTCGCCCAGACAGGCGAGAACAGCATCCGTGTCGCCGGTCTGATGCACGAGCCGGAAGATCCGACGTCACCGGTGGTCATGGCCGGGCCGATGAGCATGGTCAAACTCTTCGTCCGCAACGGCGTCGAGGCTGTGCGCACCGCGTACCAATCCTATCGAGCGCAGATGACTCAACTCGGGTTGCCGGACAAAGAGATCGCCGTGGCGATCGTGCACCACGCAAACTTCAAGATCAACCAACTGAAGGAAAAGCAGTTGCGCAGCCAGGGCATCTGCATCCCGATGCCGTGGCTGTTGAGCGAGTTCGGCAACGTCAGCGCGGCATCGAATATGATCGCGTTTTTGCGGGAGTTGACGAGCCTGAAGCCCGGCGATCATGTGCTGTTCGACGGCTTCGGGGCTGGCAGCTATTACGATGTGCTTGCCGTGGAGTTGGGCGGGTAGGCGAATTGAACCACGGAGAGCACACAGAACCACATAGTAGGGGGCCGAAGCAGTCCTACATGGTTCTTCGATAACCCTGTGCTCGGATACGAGGCGCCGACCTGCATGACCACGGACGCGCCACCGAATGCTTCGCCCCTGGGCATCGCCGTTTTTGATTGTGCGCTGAGACTAGAAATCTACCGGCCTCCCGGCCTGCACATAGCGAAACAACTCCGCCAGTTCATTGTGCGAGGGGATGCGCGTCGCCAGCACAATGGAGTAGTCCATCTCCGCCAGATCGCATAGCCGCTCCATGGCAGCCTCGGTGTCGGCAGCACTGATCCCCATCTCGGCCGCGCTGATCGGCAAGCCAACGCGGCGCATCAGATCGCGAATGGTCCCGGCGACGGCGGTGGCGGCTGTCATTTCATCGGCAGCGGGCAGATGCAGCGCGTAGGCGATGTCACTATAGCGGCTGTTGTCACTGCGCACGGTGTATTCGACGGTGTAGGGGAGGAAGAGGCCCGAACAGCGACCATGCGGCTGGTGGAACACCGCGCCGAACGGGTGCGCCAGCGCATGCGCCAGCGCCGTCATGGCATTGCCGAAGCCGATGCCGGCGATGGTGGCAGCGTTCGCCATCTTTTCGCGGGCTTCCATGTCGTTGCCATCGGCCACCGCGCGCGGCAGATACGCGAATACCAATTGCATGGCCTTCAAGCACAGCCCGTCGCTGAAGTCGTTATGCCAGGTCGTGGTGTAGCCCTCGATCGCATGGCTGAGGACATCGATCCCCGTCTCCGCCGTGAGACGCGGCGGCAGTTTCGCAGTGAACGCCGGATCGACGATAGCGAGGGTGGCCAGCGACTCGCGGGAGCCCAGGCCGAGCTTGCGCCCGGCCTCCGTGTCGGTCAGGACGGTCGCCCAGGTCGCCTCGGAACCGGTGCCGGAGGTTGTCGGGATGGTGATCAACCGCGCTTTGACGCCCAGCCCAAGCCGCTCCAGCGGGTTGATCGACGCCGGATCGATATCGGGGCGTTCATACAGCACCCACATCGCCTTCGCCGCGTCCATCGCCGAACCGCCGCCCAGCCCGATGATCCAATCCGGCGCGAACGCTCGGAGCACGCCGGCTCCGCGGCGGACCGTTTCGAGCGAAGGCTCCGGCTCGACCTCGGCGAAGACAGCTAACTCGATGCCCGCCCGGCGCAGATGTTCGGCCACGATCTCGGTGAAACCCAGCCGGTGCAGCACGGGGTCGGTCACAATAAAGGCGCGCCGCCCGACCAGCTCATCCAGGTAATCCAGCGCGCCCTCGCCAAAGACGATCTCGGGGCTATTGAAGAACCACATGGGGCCCTCCGACGCGAGGCGTCAAACGTCAAACGTGAAACGTGAAACGTGAAACGCAGCTATGGGATGACTGAGCTCCATTCGCGCCGGTAGGCGCCTCCAGAGAATGACGTTTGACGCATGACGTTTGACAATCGGCACATCACGTTTCACGCATCACGTTTCACGCTTCACGTTTCACGTTTCACGCATCATGCATCACGTTTCACGCATCACGTTTCACGCTTCACGCTTCACGTTTCACGCATCATGCTCATGCATCACGTCTGATCCGGATACTTCATGTCAATCAGCCCGCAGCAGTTAACCAGATCAAGCGTCGCCTTGACCGACTTCATAATCTTCATCATGTTGCCCTGGAGCTCGAGCTTGCGGGTCATCAACGCCTGGATCGGATCGAGCTTCTTGTTGAAGATCTGGCGGTAGGTCTCGATCGTGCCGGAGATGGTGAATTCCGGTTTCTTGGTCTCGGCCCCGGTCATGACGAAGGCATCGCGGCACTGGCCGTGCCACAGATCGAGATACATCTTGAACGGTTCTTTGAGCGCGCCGCCCGGCTTAACGATGAAGCAGAAGTCGCCTTCCCACGTTTTACCGGAGTTGGCATACGCCTCACTGCGATTGATCTCGATCTTCAGTTGCTCGACCCACTCAGCGCTGGGAAACAGATACGCCATGGTTTCCTCCCTCTTTCCTTGCCACTTGCTGCTTTGCTCACTCGCCGTCATACACGAACGGTGTGTCGGCCAGGTAATCGCCCAGAGTGCCGGCGCGCTGATCGCGCGCGGAGAGCAGCGGCTCGGCGATGGGCCAGGTCACGCCGAGCGCTGGATCGTTCCAGATGATGCCGCGCTCGAGGGTCGGGCTGTAGACGTGGCTGGTCTTGTAGAGCACCTCAGCTTCGTCGGTGAGCACGCAGAAGCCGTGTGCGAAGCCAATCGGGACGTATAGCTGCCGATAGTTCTCGGCGCTGAGTTCCACGCCGGCCCATTGCCCGAACGTCGGCGAGCCGCGACGGATATCCACGGCCACATCCCACACGGCCCCGCGCACCACGCGCACCAGCTTGACCTGCGCGGCGGGCGGTAACTGACAGTGCAGGCCGCGCAATGTGTCTTTCGCCGATTTCGAATGGTTGTCCTGCACGAAAACGGTCTCGATCCCGTGACCGCGCAGCGCCTCCTGACTGTAGCTCTCATAAAAGAAGCCGCGCGTGTCGGGGAAAACGCGCGGAGTGAGGATCACGACACCGGGCAGACTTGTCGGTTCGACTTGCATTGCTGCGACTTCCTCATGCGTAAGGTTCTGGTTCATTCTACCGTGTAGCGCCGTGCGCTGTCAATCCGGCGACGGTTCGTCAACCGTCTCGCCCGCCAGCTTGCGCTCGATGCGCGCCAGACGATGCCGGAGTTCGAGCAGCGTTGCCTCGCGCGCATAGCCCGGCGGCCACCCCTCCGCGATACGCACCGCCCAGGCCGTCCAGCCGCGCGCCGCGGCCAGATCAGCGGTGTGCCATTCATGGTGCTTCGCCAGCTCGACGTATGGCGTCACATC
>JALOOE010000312.1 GCA_025454565.1 Anaerolineae bacterium | reverse complement strand
GATGGCCGCCGCCAGGATGAAGGTCAGCAGGAAGAAGCAGATGTCGAAGAAGACGATGTGCTCGGTGATGTGGCGTAGCGCGGCGATCCCGCTCAACCCTGCCATCGTCAGCCGGTTCGCGTGGAGCAGACCGAAGATCAGCCACACGCCGATGACCGTCGCGGCATAGATGCCCGAATTCGCAGCCCAGGCCGTGCCGCGGCGGGCCGGCAGCAGTTGGCTGTTCTCTGTCACGGCAAGCAGTCCGCCGACCAGCCAGGTGAATCCCATCAGCATCAGCAGCGACGGCGATTGCACCACCCGGAAAACATCCGGGTGCGAACGCATGGTGAAGGCGTTCCATAGGATGCCGAACGCGTTCTGGGCGCCGGTTTGGTTGATCAGGTAGTCCCAGGTCAGGATCAGCGTGATCAGCGCGCTTATGCCGGCATAGGGCAGGAAGGTAAGGATCGGTGAGCGCGTGCCGGGGCGGGCAACCGGCTCGGCGGGCGGTCGCGGCGCGGGCGCCGGCGGGCGCTCGGTTGGTCGCTTGGTGGAGCCGGGCGCGCCGCGCTGGGGCGCCGATGTCGAGGCCTGCGCTCCGGCTTTGCGCTTGCCGCTCGGTGAGGCCGTCGCTGCGACTGCTGGCGCTGCGGTAGCGACCGTCTCGGCCCGGCGCGCGGCGCCGCGCGGCTCGTTGCCGCGGACGGTGTCTGGGACTTCCTCGGTCGGGTTTGCCCAGCCCATCCCGACGGCCACCAGCACGGCGGCGAGCACCCAGAAGGTGGTCAGGGTCGAGGCAATGGCGATGCCGAGGTGGATCTCAAAGAAGTGCGCCACAATGGCGGCGAAGAGCGTCAAGAGCAGCAGTTGTCTGCGGCCCCCGCCTTCGGTGACACTCTCGGCGTCCGCACCTGCCGGCGCGTCGCGGCCGGCGGTCGGTGTCAGCAGCAGATCGACCGTCACATAGACGATCAGGCCGAAGATCAGGCCGGCGGGCAGGCCGATGCCCGCCAGACGCAGGCTGCCGTCGGCGATCACCGGGAGCACGACGCCCAGGAAAGCGCCGGCAGCCAGGAAGCCGAGGAACATGTTGCGCTGTTTGCGTCCTTCCATCAACCCCAGCCAGCGGAGGGCGTAATAGAAGATGCTGATGTACAGCCACAACTGGATGCCGAAACCGATGAGACCTGTGCGCACGATCGCATCGAAGGTCTCATTATGTGAGCGATCCGGCGAGGCGTTGCGCTGTTCATAATGACCCAAATCCGGCGGGTAGAAGCTGTTGTAGGCCACCCACATCGATTCGGGGCCGTAACCGACCAGCGGCCGGATGACGTTCCAGCTATCGCGTGTGCCATGCGGACCTTGCAGCGGGGCATGGGGTTTCAACATCATGTCGACGACCCCTTCCCAGATCAGCGCGCGCACCGCGTTGGTGCCCTCGGTGAGGCTGAACAGCGTGCACAGGCGACCGACATAACGCTGTCCGCACACGGCTTTGAGCGGTCCTTGGGGCACATTCATCACGCCGAGGATGATGAGTCCGGCGAGGGTCAGGCCGATCAACCCCAACCAGATTGCCCGCACGTTGCGTGTCAGCCATGCCAGCACTGCCGGAACCGCCGCGCGACCGGCTGCCCAACGCGTCACCAGCAGCAGGCCCAGCATGACGAACACATAGGTCCCGGTAGCCAGACCGCCCCACGGGCCGCGGCTTTGCGTGAAGTAGATGGTGACCAACTGGACGGTCAGCACGAAGAAGTAAGCCCCGGCGCGCAGCGAGTCGGCCGTCGTGCCTTTTTCCTCGTTGAGAAGGGACGCGATGCTGTCGACCAGCCGTTCCAACGTGAGGAACAGGGCGATGATCAGGTAAGCAGCGACGAAGATCGCGTTGCCCATATTGGCGGCCACGCGTTCACGCACGTCTCCGCCCCAGGGCAAGGGGTCTTGGCCAAGATGTTGGATGATGCCGTAGATCGAGATCGGCAGGCTGCTAAGGATGATCGCGTAAAAGATACGATTGATCTGGGCCCGAGTCCGCAGATGCGTCAGCACCATGAAGAAAATCAGGACATAGCTGATGAAGGTATAGGTGCCCTGCATGCGCACATATGAGCCGAGGAAGCTGATACGCGGCACCAGTGACAACGCCGTGCTCAAGACGTAGGCTGCCACAAGGGCCAGGGTGGGCAAAACCAACGGCGTCCGCCGGATGGCCGTCCAGAACCCGCCGCCGCGCTCGCGAATCCAGCCGCTCAGACCTGTATCCAGCAACTGGATGATCCACGCCACCGCCATCACCAGGGCGATGGAGCGCAGGAGGTGGAGTTTGTCCGGCTCGAAAACACGGCTGGATGAGGTGTTGAAGAAGAGCGGGGTGACGATCAGGGCGGCGAGCCAACCGGCTTCGATGATCGCTTCACAGATGCGGCTGAGTTTCGTTTGCATGACCTATGTGTCTCACAGAACAATTTGTCCCTGACCTTTCCGACGGGCGCAGGGCACGCACACTTCGTATCGTACCCCACTCCGCCTCAAAAGGCCAATTCACACAACTAATTTCTGATATGTTGCCAGCACGCGGGCCACCATCACCGACTGCTCGAATTCCGCTTCGACGCGCGCGCGGGCGGCGGCGGACATGGCAGTCCGCGCCGACGGATCGGCCAGCAACTCGGAAATGGCGGCCGCCAGCGCCGCAGGATCGCGCGGCGGCGCCACGCGGCCGGTGACCCCATCCTGGTTGACGTAGGACGTGCCGGTGCCCAACTCCGTGCAGACCACGGGCACGCCGGCGGCCATCGCCTCGACCTGCACCAGACCGAAGGCTTCGCTGGAATGGCTGGCCGGCAGCACAAACAGATCGGCCAGGTGGTAGAGCGCCGGCAGATCGGCATCGGGCGCTTCGCCGCCCCAGACAATCCGATCGCTGACGCCGCACGCCTCCGCCAGCGCCTTCCACTCCGCTTCCATCGGGCCGACGCCGATCACCAGAAGCCGCGCTGGAATCTCGGGCAGTGCACGGATCAGATAGTCCAGCCCTTTGTAGTAGCGCAAGCGACCGACGAAGAGCAGCAGCGGCAGCTCGGCCGATGCGGACGCCGCGGGCTGTGGCAGATAGCTCTGTCGCACCCGCGCCAGTTCATCGGCGGTGGGGCGCGTCTTGAAGCGGGCCAGCGGGATGCCATAGGGGATCAGATGGAGCTTCGCCTGATGGGCGGCCAGATAGGCGCTGCCAGCCATCGGCGGGCTGCCGATGAGGATGGCGTCCACGGCCGCCAGGACGCGCAGCAGCAGCGGTCGATAGAAGCGCAAGATGCCGGCCTGCCGCACGATATCGGAGTGATAGCTGAGCACCGTGGCCCGCCCGCGGCGCAAGAGCCACTGACTCACTTCGCCAACCGGATAGGGGAAGTGCAGATGAACGACATCGGGCTGCTCACGGAGCAGTTGCCACGGGAGCGCCAGGCTCAGCGGGGTCGATGCGACGGTCGCCAGCCGGCCGGCACGGATGATGCGCACACCATCCTCGACGGCGACGTTGGTGCGCAGGCTATCGGGATGCGTGACCAGGGCGGTCACCTGATGCCCGCACTGCGCCTGCCCTTCCGCGAGGTTTCGGACGTGATTCTCGATGCCGCCGAGGATCGGGAAGTAGTCTTTGTAAACGTGAAGGATTTTCATCTTGACTCATTCGCCTCGTTCATGACCCGACGATAGGCGTCAAGCGTCTGCAGGGCGGTGCGCGTCCAGGAGAAACGACCGGCCTGAGCCAACCCATCGTGGCGCATACGCTGGCGGAGCGCGGCATCCCCCAGCACTTGATCCAGGGCCGCGGCGAGGGCGTTCGTGTCGCGCGGATCGACCTGGCGCGCCGCACTCCCGGCCACTTCGGGCAGGCTCGAGACGTTGGAACAAATCACCGGTGTGCCGCAGGCCATCGCCTCCAGGACGGGGAAGCCGAAGCCCTCATACAGGCTCGGAAACACGAAGAGCTCCGCCCCCGCATAGAGCGCCGGCAAGTCGGTACCGGCCACCGGCCCCAGAAACGTCACGCTATCGCCGAGTTCCAACGCCGCCACGCGCTGTTTCGCTTCAGGATAGCGATCGTCCCATGCGCCGGCGATGACGAGACGCGGTGCGTGAAACGTGAAGCGTGAAACGTGAAGCGTGAAACGTGAAACGTCAAACGTCAAACGTGACCCGAGTTCCGCCCATTCGTTGATTCGCCCATTCGTTGATTCGCCCATTCGCTGATTTGCTGATTTGCTGATTTGCTGATTCGCGATTTGCCACGCCTCAATCAGCCCCACCAGGTTCTTGTGCGGCTTGTTGCTGCCCAGGTAGAGCACGTACCGTTCGGGCAGCGCAAGGCGT
>JALOOE010000311.1 GCA_025454565.1 Anaerolineae bacterium | reverse complement strand
CAGGCGGGGGGGCGGGGGGCGGGGCGCGAGATCGCCGGGAGCGCGGCGCGGCCGGCTGAGATCGCGCGGGCGGCGCTCAGGAATGGCTGCGCGTCGATCGCGTACACCTACACCGAGCCGACGATCTTCGCCGAGTATGCGCTGGACACGGCGCGCGCGGCGATCGGGCTGGGGCTGAAGAACGTCTTTGTCAGCAACGGCTATATGACGCCGGAGTTGCTGGCGCTGATGGCCGGATCGATCCACGCCATCAACGTCGATCTGAAGGCCGGGCGGGGGGCGTTCTATCATAAGATATCGGGCGCGGATCTGAAACCGGTGCTGGCGAACCTCAAGACGATCCGGCGGCTCGGCATCTGGTTGGAAGTGACGACGCTGGTGATCCCCGGCCTCAACGACTCGGATGAGGAGCTGCGCTGGGTGGCGAGCTATCTGTTCAATGAGCTCGGCCCGGACGTGCCGTGGCATGTCTCGCGGTTCTACCCGCAATATCAGATGAGCGACATCCCGCCGACGCCGGCTGCCACGTTGGCGCGGGCCTGGCGCATCGGCCGGGAGGTCGGGCTGCGTTACGTCTACGTGGGCAATCTGCCCGGCCACGAATCGGAGAGCACCCTTTGTCCGGGCTGCGGCGCGGTGGTCATCGAGCGCACCGGCTACAACGTGCGGTTTCGTGCGCTGCGCGACGGCGCGTGCGCCGGGTGCGGTGCGGCCATTGCGGGCGTGGAGATGCGGGTACGATGAGCGCAAGGATTTGGGGGCGTTAGTGGCGCGACATGGTCGGGTGAGGAGGGCCCTGCGCGGGCTCCCCTGGTTGGTGGGTATCAGCATCCTGGTGGCTGCGCTGGCGGCCGCCTGGCCCGCTGTGGCCGGTTCCGGGATGGACGTCACGGTGTCAGTGGACGGCTACGAGGAAGCGGTGCGCACTTCCCGCTCATCGGTGGCGCAGCTCCTGACCGATCTGGGGGTGCGCGTGCGCCCCGAGGATCGCGTGACGCCTGGGCTCGACACGCCCGTGACCCCCGGCATGGCGGTGACGGTCCGCCGTGCGCGCCTCGGCGCCGTTGAAGCCGATGGAACGACCTTCACGGCCTACACGCATGCGGGCGATGCCGGCGGGTTGCTGGCTGATGTGGGCCTCGACGTGACGCCGCACGATGAGCTCTGGATGGCGGGCAGCCAGGTGGCGCGCGAGGCCCCGCTGGCGGTGCCGGCGACGCCTGGGCAGCCGGCGCGGCACAGCTCAGTGCAGGGCCGGGCGTGGGCTGGTCACGAGCCGCAGCCGGTGCGCCTCAGCGTGCGGCGCGCGGTGCCGTTGGTCGTCGATGACGGCAGCGTCCCGTTTACCATCTTCACGACCGCGCCAACCGTCGGCGAGGCGCTGCTGCGCGAGCAAGTGACGGTCTTCCTCGGCGACGGGGTGCAGCCTGCGCTGGGCAGTCGCGTCCAGGCGGGGATGCGCGTGATGATCCAGCGCTCGAAGCCGGTGCTGGTCACGGCCGATCGACGCACCGTGCAGACGCGCACGCGCGGCAGAACTGTCGGGGATGCGCTGGTCGAGTTGGGTGTGGTAGTTTCGGGCAACGATCGGGTGACGCCCGCGCTGGCGACGAGCGTCCGCGACAACACGCTGATCAAGGTCGTGCGCGTCCTGGAGACGATGGAGGTCGAGCGCGATCCCATCTCCTTCGCGTCAGTCTCGGTCCCCGACGCTGAGATGGAGATCGACAATCAGCGTCTGGTGCAGCCGGGCGATACCGGAGAGCATCGCCGCCGTTATAAGGTGACGGCTGTGGATGGGCAGGAGATCTCTCGGCTGATGCTGGACGACTGGGTCGCGGCCGAGCCGATCACGCGCGTGGTGGCCTATGGCACCAAGATCGTCCCGCGCTCGATGGATACCCCGGATGGCCCGATCACCTACTGGCGCAAGATGCGCGTTTATGCGACTTCGTACTCGCCGGAGCGCTCCGGCACGCCCAAGTCGGCGCCCTGGTACGGTCTCACGCGCATCGGCCTCCCCGCCCGGAAAGGCCTCGTCGGCGTCGATCCGACGGTGATCCCCCTGGGTACGCGCCTCTACGTGCCCGGCTACGGCATGGCGATGGCGGCGGACACCGGGAACGGCCTCTTCGGGAGGTGGCTTGATTTGGGGTACAGCGACCATGATTTCGAGTTGTGGTATTGGTGGATTGATGTCTACGTTTTGGACCCACCCCCGGCCAATGTGCGTTGGGTTCTGCCCAACTGGCCGCAGTATCCGGATCGTGGCGGCAATCGAGCGCCCATCAAGGTACAATAAGTACGGCTCGATGAAAAATCTGATCCCTCGCGCTTTGTCAGCCCCCAGCAGCGGTGCTATAATCTGTGGATGTTGCTTCGGCCGTGATCGGTGCATCGGTGAGGGATCACGCCAGGCCGCGCCCAATCGAGCGATTTTCAGGACTTGAGCGTTTGACCACGCCAACCATGAACGAGAGTGTGAAGCCGGTCGCGGCATCTTCGCGCCGAGCGCGGCTTCAGCGCGTCTTGGAGATTGCTGTCAGCCTGGCATTCCTGATCCTCGCTGTGCGCGGGATCCAGCTCGATGTGCTGTGGGCTGCCTTACGGCAGGCGAACTATATCTGGCTCGTGCCGGCCGTCCTGGCCACAGTCGCGACGATGGCGATCAAGGCCTGGCGTTGGCAGTTGCTGTTCCGTCCGGAGTATCACCCGGCCTACGGCTCGGTGTTCACCGCGCTGGCCGGCGGCTATCTGGCGAGCAACGTGTTGCCGGCGCGCCTGGGCGAGGTCATCAGCATCGTGCTGCTCGTCAGCGATCAGCCGGTCAGCACGGCGCGCACGCTGTCGACGCTGATCGTGACGCGGCTGCTCGATGTGTTGACGATGTTGGTGATCCTGGTCGCGCTGTTGCCCTTCATCCAGTTGCCGCCGGACATGACGAAGGCGACGCTCATCCTGGGCGTGGTGGCGCTGCTGGGCGCCGGCCTGATCGTGCTGTTGTCATTCTGGAAAGAACGTCTGCTGTCGTTGGCGCACGCGATGCTCAAGTACGTGCGCCCGCTCGACCGGCCCGGCGTATACGCTGCGCTGGGACATCTGATCGATGGGTTCGCCACGCTGCGAGGGCGGATGGGCATCGCGCTCGTCGGGATATCGTTGTTGAGCTGGGCCGGCGTCGTGACCGCGGCGTGGTGCAGCGCGCAGGCAGCCCGCCTTGATGTGCCGCTCACGGCGGTGATCTTTGCGTCGATGGTGGTGGCGCTCGGCATGTTGGTCCCGTCATCGCCGGGCTACATCGGCGTGTTTCACTACCTGGTCACGGTCGCGCTGGCGCCGTTCGGCGTGCTCAAGGTGGCCGCGCTGGGGTATGGCATCATCTGGCACGGCATGAACTATCTGACGCTGAGCATCACGGGGATGGTGGCGCTCTGGGTGCACGGCACATCGCTCGGCCAGGTGCTTGAGCGGTGGCGGAACCCTGACAGGGTGACGGGGGACGGGTGACAGGGTGACAGGGTGACAGGGTGACGGGGGCGAGGTGAGTTGATGGCTGGGAAGATCGAGACGCACCATGATCTACGCGTTTATCAGAAGGCTTTCCTGGCCGCGATGCAGGTGTTTGAATTTACGAAGGCTTTCCCGCGCGAAGAGACATACTCCCTGAGCGATCAGATTCGCCGGTCGTCGCGCTCTGTTTGCGCGAATCTGGCCGAGGCATGGCGAAAACGGCGTTATGAAGCTGCTTTCATTGCCAGACTCAGTGATGCCGAAAGCGAGGCGGCTGAGACGCAAGTGTGGCTTGAATTCGCTGTCAAGTGTGGCTACATCCGCCCTGCGGACGGCGCGTCGATGTGTCTGTCCTATGACGAGATACTGGCGACCATCGTAGGCATGATCAACCACCCTGAAACTTGGGTGCTGGGATATCGAGATAAGGTGAGGCCACAGGGTGCAAAACTCTAGGTTACCCAATCACCCTGTCACCCAATCACCCTGTCACCATGTCACCCGATCACCCTGTCACCGAACACGGAGCAAAAATGCGCGTTCTGATCACCGGCGGCGCCGGTTTCATCGGCTGCAATCTTGCAGCGGCCTGCCTCGAGGCAGGCCACCGGGTGACGGTATTCGACAATCTGTCGCGGCGAGGCAGCCCGGCGACTCTGGCGTGGCTGCGCGCCGCCTCCGCAGGCGGCGCGGGCACGTTCGACTTCATCCAGGGCGACATCCGGGATGACGCGGCGATCCTGCGGGCCGCCGCGGGCCAGGAAGCGATCTATCACCTGGCGGGTCAGACCGCGGTGACGACCTCCGTCATCGATCCGCGCCCCGACTTCGAAGCGAATGCCCTGGGCACGTTCAACGTGCTGGAGGCGGCGCGG
>JALOOE010000310.1 GCA_025454565.1 Anaerolineae bacterium | reverse complement strand
ACGCGAAAACGCCCCCTTCCCAAACGGCCCGTATCGGGCCAGGGGACGAGGGGCGCTCGTGGTGCCACCCTGGTTCGCCGTGCTCTCGCGAGCACAGCCTCGACAGGTCTCATCGTGCGGAGACCCCGGCCCGCTAACGGGGGCCATGCGGCAACCCATAATGCCAGGCTTCAGCCTGGGTTCCGGGTCGCGGCTCGGGAGGGGATTTCGGTCCGCTGGCCCACCGCCTCGCACCATCCGGCGGCTCTCTGAGATGCCAACCCCGACCTACTTGTCTCCGTCAACGCCATTCGATCGAGACGTAGTATAGCACAGGAAAATGGCCGGCGTCAAAATAGAGAAACCCGCCAAGCTTTCGCGCTGCTCTGTGTTGTGTTATACTCGTGTCGAATTTGCTGTGTACAACTTACCCTCTGCAAGCAGTAGCCGCTGAGGCGGTTGCCGCTGCGAGGCGGTGGCCGCTGCGAGGCAGTGGAGGAATCTGATGCGTATCGTCGATATCATCACCCGAAAACGCGACGGCGGCGAATTGGCTCGCGCCGAAATCGAGTTCTTCATCAAGGGCTACGTCTCCGGCGACGTGCCCGATTATCAGGCCGCAGCGCTCTGCATGGCGATCTACTTTCAGGGCATGACCCCGCAGGAGACCGCCGGCCTGACCGAGGCGATGGCGTTTTCCGGCGCGACGCTCGATCTGCACGATGTCGCGCCCTTCATCGTGGACAAGCACTCCTCCGGCGGCGTCGGCGATAAAACCACGCTGGTCGTCGGGCCGATGGTCGCCAGTCTGGGTGTGCCGGTCGGCAAGATGTCGGGGCGAGGGCTGTCTTTCTCCGGCGGCACGCTCGACAAGCTGGAGTCGATCCCCGGCTTCAACGTCAACTTGACCCTCGAACAGTTCAAGCGCCAGCTTGGCGAGGTCGGCGTGGTGGTGGCCGGGCAAACGCAGGAATTGGCCCCGGCCGATGGCAAACTCTACGCGCTGCGCGATGTCACGGGCACGGTGCCTTCCCTGCCGCTGATCGCCAGCTCGATCATGTCAAAGAAGATCGCAGCCGGCGCCGACGCGATCGTGCTGGACGTCAAGGCCGGGCACGGCGCATTCATGGAGACGGTCGAAGAGGCGGTCAGGCTGGCGGAGCTGATGGCACAGATCGGCGGCCGGCTCGGCCGCATGGTCACCGCGCTGATCGGCGATATGAGCCAGCCGCTCGGCCTGGCAGTGGGCAACAGCCTGGAGGTGATCGAGGCGATTGAGGTGCTTCACGGGCGTGGGCCCGCCGACTTCCGAGAGCACTGCGTCGAAGTGGCGAGTGAGATGCTCTTGATCGCCGGAGCGGCCGCCACGCCGGAGGACGGCCGGATGAGGGCGACCAAGACGTTGGCCGATGGCTCCGCGTGGCGCAAGTTCCGGCAGTTCGTGGCCGCCCAGGGCGGCGAGCTGCCCGCCATCGACGAGCAGGCTCGCCTGCCTCGCGCGCCGTTGATCGAATCGCTGACTGCGCCTGTATCGGGCTATCTCGCACGCCTGGACGCGCGCGAGGTAGGCTACACGGTAGTGGAGTTGGGCGGCGGCCGGGCGAAGAAGGGTGACCCGGTCGATCCTGCCGTGGGCGTGGTGCTGGCGGAGCGGAGCAAGGTCGGCAGTCGCGTCGAGGCCGGTGAGCCATTGCTTTGGGTGCATGCCCGCACGTCGGAGGGGTTGGCGGCTGCACTGGCAAGGCTGGCCCAGGCGTACAGCTTCTCCAATGCCCCGGTCGCCGCGCCGCCGGTGATCCATCGGATCCTTCGGACGGCGGGGATGTCATCCCCCGGAAAAAGCCTGACGCCTGGTTGATATCGGAGACATGACATGGAGAACGGCAGCAGTCATAGGGTGCAGATCATTGTCGCTGTGCTCGGCCTGGTTGGAGTCCTGGCAACAGCCATCTTGTCGAATTGGGACAAATTCTTCCCGGCGCCACCGCCCCCCACGGTTGAGCCGACACGCGCATCGGTCGCAACACCATCGCCCAAGCCCCCGGAGCCAACGTCGACCGCTATCGAACCGGCGCGCGCGCCAGCCGCAACGCCATCACCCAAAGCCTCGGAACCGACGACTGCGGCCGGCAAGGTCCTTTTCAAGGAATCTTTTGGGGACAACGCGAACGGCTGGGCGATCTGGAAGCCCGGCAGCGACTACGACGCCTATCTTGAAGACGGTGAGTACGTCATCGAGCCCAAAGTCCCAAAAAATGCGCGGGAAGTCATGCCGATGACATTCCAGCGACCGGAGAACTTCGACCTCGAGCTGTCGGCCATCTGGAAATCTGGCGTCAATAATCACAGGTATGGACTGGTGCTGGGGAGCGATGCGGAGACCTATTATACGTTCGGGGCGAGCGGCAATGGACAGGCGGTGGTCGGCCTCAACAAGGGCGGCGCGGGCGAGGGCGTACCCGATCCGATCGGCTGGAAGCCCAAGGCAGCGCGCGAAGGGGATGGCGTCTCGTTCAATAAGCTGAAGATCGAGGTCCGGGGCGACAAGATCTCGTATTACGTCAATGACAGGCGCATCGGAGAGATCACCAACGCGATCATTCGCGACAAATGGGCCATCGGCGTCATGGTGCAGGACAAGCAGAAGGTGGCGTTTGACGATCTTGTGCTGACCGCCAGGTAAGTATTAGGCTGGTCGTTCACTCATGGGTGTTCGTCGGTCGCTGCGCCGCCGGTGATCCATCGGGTGATCCGGTGAGAGGCTGGCACCAAGCCTGACAAGAGATGCAATTCTCTGTCTGAGCCTGAAACAGATCACTTGGAATTCCTGCCCGCAGGCGGGTTTGAAACCTGAGAGGTCGATGGGGAAAACCGATGCCTCACACTACAAATATGCCTGATCGACTACCGCCGTGCACGATCTGTCCCACTCTCGCAGACCAGGCGCGCGCCGCGCAGAAATTCGGCTGGGAGGAACACAACACCCACCTGCCGGCGGCGGTAGGCCGTCTCAAGGTGGTGAATGACTATCGACCGTACAGCAGCCGCAAGCTGCAGCTCCGGCGCTGCCCTGAATGCGGCACATACTACCTGTACAGAAGCGACTATGAGTACTTGGTCAACGGCAGCGAGGACGAGGAATATCTGACGCGCCTGACAGACGAGCAGGCCGCTGAATATCTCAACTCAAACGAGCCCTGAGCTTGCCGAAAGGCGGGTTGCGCAGCGCTTGGTGGCAGCGCTTCGACAGGCTCGGCGCCCGCACCCGAAGGAGGTGCGGTTGTGATGTTGGGCATCCCATTCACCGTTTGGGGCATCGCCTGTTTGGTCGTGGCGGCGATCTGGGTCTTCGTCTGGCCCAACAACAAGCGCGTTGGGGCGAACAGCCTGCCGCGTTTCATCCTCCGCTGGGGCCATGCGCTCGTCTGGCTCTGCCTCGCGGCAGCGGCCTTCATCGCCGGCTTCGACATCCTCGGTGGAACCAACACGGCACAGTTCGTCGCCTTGCTGGCGGCGCTCACCTATCTGGTTTTCATGATGACGCTTGTTGTCACCAGATGAACCGATCACCGGCTGCGCAGCGCGGCAGCCACGCCGGCGCGCGTAGGCTCGCCGTGCGCCCGGATGTCCGCGGCCAGTGCGTCCAGCAACGTGTGAGCGTCATTGTGCACGCGCGTCGCAGCCTGGGCCAGGGTGGTGTCGTCCCACTTCTGCCCGTTCGGCGGGACCGGCGACCAACCGGTGACGAGCGCCGGCAGGCCAGCTTCGGCCAGGATCGGCCGCGCAGCCGCGGCCGTCTCCACTGACCATGCGCCCACCACGCCGAGTACATCCGCATCGAGCGCCAAGGCCTGCGCCTGCGCGGCGGCCGTGGCCGCATCCAGATCGTCATTGAACGCGACGACCAGCACCCGGTAGCGGTCCAGGTCGCCGCTCGCATTCGCTTCCTCAACCGCGGCTTTGATCCCCGGCAGGACGGCATAACCCAACGGCCGCCCCGCCCCCTCGAACGGCGCGATCACGCCGATTTTGATCACCGGAGCCGCATCACCGGGCATGGCGCAGGCGGATAGCAGAAGGCAGATGGCAGATAGCAACGTGAAACGTGAAACGTGAAACGTGATGCGCGATGCGCGATGCGTGAAACGTAACGCGCGATACCTGAGCTTCACAATTGGCACTCCCGATTCTCGCGCGTCACGCTTCACTCGTCACTGCTGGTAGCGCGGGTTGGCCGCCGCCTGGATGGCGGAGAGGCCGGGGTTAGCGATGGGCGCCGGCGGCAGGCCGGACCGCAGATAGGTGTTGTAGGGCGACTGCACGCCTGCGTAGGCCTCGACTGACGGCGGCTTCCACCACCATTCGCCGGGACGCCCCGCGGCATATTGGACGGTAGGATCAGCCTGGAGATAGGAGCCGCCGGTGTCTTTGCTGCACGCACCGCTCAGGCGATTCCAATAGACGCTGGCGATGAGCGGCCGCTCATCGGCGCGGCGCGCCTCACGCTCGACGATCGACGCCATGTTGATCACCTGCTCGAGGCTGCGGCCCTTCTGCGCGGCGGTCTGCTCGATGTTGGCGGTCACGCGACGGCCGAAATTGTCGAGCATGCGCTGGATCAGATCCGCAGGGGCGGCGCGCGCCGGCAGACGGTAGGTGTCTGGGAAGAGATAGCCCTCGAGCGTCGTCGCTCCATCGGGGACGAACGGATAGTCGCCCAGCGCGCGCGCCGACGCGGCGCCCCCGCGCACGACGGAGAGAAACGCCTCGCCGTCCATAACACCCTGGACGTTGAGTTGATCGGCGATCTCTTCGGCGCGCAACCCCTCCGGGAAGGTGACGGCGATCTCTTGCATGCGCGGCCGCTGGAGGCGCTCGGCGATCGTGTTCATGGTCATATTCGGCGCGAGATCGAAGTCGCCCGCCGCCAGTCGCTTGTCCAGGCCATTGACGCGCATATAGAGACGGAACAGGTTGGCGTCATTGATGAAGCCTTGATCCTGCAGCCGCTCGCTGATCGAGAAAGCCGTTTC